>NZ_JACUZZ010000006.1:0-204627 GCF_014851595.1 Rhizobium sp. RHZ01 | reverse complement strand
CCTCGCCAAACACCTCAAGGCGCTCCGATGGCGAACGCCCTATCAAGCAATCTGCAACGCCTGGACAAGGGACCCGTCAATCTTCAAAATCAATCCGCACCATCTCATTCCGGGACCACACACCTAGGCCGCAATACGATCATGAGCCAAACCACGATTCGCGAGGCACGCAGCTCCGACGTCGCCGCGCTGGTTGCCATCTTTGCCGCTGATGAACTCGGCGGTCACGGCGACACGACCGCGCCCGAGATATTCGGCAAGTATCTTCGGGCTTTCGAGCGGATTGCTTCATCGCCCGACCAAACGCTTTACGTCGCGGAGCGTGACGGGCAGGTCGTAGGCACATTTCAGACCATGGTCGTGACGTCGCTGATCGGTCGTGGCTCCTCGTCGATGATCATTGAGGCGGTGCAGACGCGGGGTGACATGCGTGGCCAGGGCATCGGTGCCCAGATGATTGAGTTTGCCATTGCGGAGGCAAAACGTCGCGGTTTGCGGCTCGTGCAACTGACGTCGAATGCCAGCCGCACGGATGCGCACCGCTTCTACGAAAGACTTGGTTTCAAGCAATCGCATCTCGGCTTCAAGATGGCGCTGAAATGAGCCGGTGTGGCACCGGAATCACTGGACAATGCGGATCGCTGGCGGCATAAGCGAGGGATCAAATTCTGGTCCCGCTTGCCTTCCGGCTAGCTCAAGGAAAAGACATGAAGAATCTCCTCGTGCAAATCTTCACCTGGTGGAACGGTCAGACGATCGGTACGCGTTTTGCGACCTGGCGTTTTGGCAAGCGCGTCGGTGAAGACGAATTGGGTAATGTTTATTACGAAGGCGGTATGTCATCCTACGGTCTTCCGAAGCGTTGGGTGATCTACAAGGGTTATGCCGAAGCCTCTGCAATTCCGCCGGGCTGGCATGGCTGGATGCATCATCGCACGAATGTCCCGCCGAGCCAGGAAAACTACGTTGCCAAGGAATGGCAGAAGCCGCATCGCGCAAACCCGACCGGGTCGCCGCAGGCTTATCGTCCGCCGGGCTCGCTCGTCGTTCCCGGCGAACGTCCGCGGGTTACCGGCGACTACGACGCCTGGACGCCTGGCAACTGAGAAGCTGGTCGCCGACCCTGCTTTTAGCCACAATTGACTATTACCCGCAGAATGGCCGCAGCGATTGCGGCCTTCGATTTTCAGACGCTGTGGAGACGGGCAGATATGAAGCTTATCACGCGGATCCAGCTCCTGCGTGCCGCCGGGCTTTCCCTGGTGCTTGGCTCGATCCTTCTGCCGCAGGCTGCCTCCGCTGCCCGCATTGAGAACTCGGTTGCCGTTTTCTCCGGCCTCGACAAGATCACCGGCCGTATCACCACCTTCGACGTCTATGTCAACGAGACCGTGCAGTTCGGTGCGCTGCAGGTGACGCCGAAGGCCTGCTATTCGCGCGATCAGGCGGAAGCGCAGAAGATCGATGGTTTTGTGGAAGTCGACGAGATCACGCTCGACCGTAAGATCCGCCGCATCTTCACCGGCTGGATGTTTGCCGACAGCCCCGGCCTCAATGCCGTAGAGCATCCGATCTATGACGTCTGGCTAAAGGACTGCAAGCAGAACTCGGACGTTCCCGCGCCTGACAAGGCAGCCAACTAGTTCCTAGAATTCAAGGTGCGGCGATTCCATTGCCGCCGTGAGGATGTGGGCGTACTCATTCTTCGGAACATCGATCGCCCCGAACGTCTTCAGGTGCTCGGTCGTAAACTGCGTATCGAGCAAGGTGAAACCCTTGGCGCGCAGCCGTTCCACCAGATGAACGAGGCAGATCTTCGAGGCGTCGGTCCGCCGCGAGAACATGCTTTCGCCGAAGAATGCCGAGCCCAGCGACACTCCGTATAATCCGCCGACAAGTTCGTCGCCGTCCCAGGCCTCGACCGAGTGAGCATGGCCGATACGATGCAGTGTCGAATATAGCGTCTTGATGGTCTGATTGATCCAGGTGCTGGGCCTGTCCCCGGTCTCTGCCGCACAGGCCGCAATGACCGCGTCGAAATCGTAATTGAAGCGGATATCGAACGGCTTGCGCCGGATCGTCTTGGCGAGGCTTTTGGAAACGTGGAATTCGTCGAGCGGCAGGACGCCGCGAAGGTCGGGCTCGACCCAGAATATTTCTGGATCGTCAGCCGATTCGGCCATTGGGAAAAGACCGATAGAGTAGGCGCGCAGGAGGATTTCCGGTGTTATGCCTGGAGACTTCCTGCGCGATCCTGCCATTCTTTGTTACGCCGGTTTCTTGGCCAGATATTTTTCCAGCCAGTGGATATCATAGTCGCCGTTGGCGATATCCTGATTGTCCACCAGATCCTGGAACAACGGAAGCGTCGTCTTGATACCGTCGACGACGAACTCGTCGAGCGCGCGGCGCAGACGCATCATGCATTCGACGCGCGTACGGCCGAAGACGATGAGCTTGCCGATGAGGCTGTCGTAGTACGGCGGGATCTTGTAGCCCTGGTACGCGCCGCTATCGACGCGAACACCAAGTCCACCCGGTGCGTGGAAGTGGGTAATCGTGCCCGGGGAGGGTACGAAGGTCCGCGCGTCCTCGGCGTTGATCCGGCATTCGATGGCGTGGCCGTTGAAGTTGATCTCTTCCTGCTTGACGGAGAGCCCGCCGCCCGAAGCGACGCGGATCTGCTCGTGAACAAGGTCGATGCCGGTGATGGCTTCGGTGATCGGATGTTCCACCTGCAGACGGGTGTTCATTTCGATGAAATAGAACTCGCCGTTCTCGTACAGGAACTCGATCGTACCGGCACCGCGATACTTCAGCTTCCTCATGGCGTCGGCACAAATCTGGCCGATCTTCATGCGCTGCTCGACGTTCAAAGCCGGGGAATTGGCTTCTTCCCAGACCTTCTGGTGGCGGCGCTGCAGCGAGCAATCACGTTCGCCGAGATGGATCGCATTGCCTTCGCCGTCACCGAACACCTGGATTTCGATGTGGCGCGGCTGGCCGAGGTACTTTTCCATGTAGACCGCATCGTTGCCGAAGGCGGCCGCCGCTTCGGTACGGGCCGTCGACCAGGCTTCGATCAGGTCGGCCTCGGACTTGGCAACCTTCATGCCGCGACCACCGCCGCCGGCGGTTGCCTTGATCAGCACCGGATAGCCGATTTCGGCAGCCGTCCGCACCGCATCTTCTTCGGTCTTTACCTCGCCGTCCGAACCCGGAACGACAGGAATGCCGAGCTCCTGGGCGGTCGTCTTGGCGGTGATCTTGTCACCCATAAGCCGGATGTGTTCCGCCGTCGGGCCGATAAAGGTGATGCCGTGCGCTTCCAGGATTTCCGCAAACTTGGCGTTTTCGGAGAGGAAGCCGTAACCAGGATGCACAGCATCGGCGCCCGTGATCTCGCAGGCGGCCACGATCTGGTGGATGTTCAGATAGCTGTCGCGTGAGGGCGGAGGACCAATGCAGACGCTCTCGTCGGCGAGGCGCACATGCATGGCGTCGGCGTCGGCGGTCGAATGGACCACGACACACGGGATGCCGAGCTCTTTGCAAGCGCGCAGCACGCGAAGCGCGATTTCCCCGCGATTGGCGATGAGGATTTTCGAGACCATGACGCCCGCCTTATTCGATGACGACGAGGGCTTGGCCGTATTCGACGGGGCTTCCGTCCTCGACGAGGATTTCGGTGATCTTCCCGGATTTCGGCGAAGGAATCTGGTTCATGGTCTTCATCGCTTCGATGATGAGCAGCGTCTGGCCTTCCTTCACGGTCGCGCCGAGCTCGATGAAGGCGCGTGCACCGGGAGCCGGAGCCATGTAGGCGGTGCCGACCATCGGAGCGCTGACAGTGTTGGCAGGGTTGCGTACCGCCGCTGCCGGAGCCGCAGGTGCTGCAGCTGCCGGGGCCGCTACGGCCGGAGCCGCTGCGAACGCGGGCGCAGCCATCGGAGCCTGAATGTACTGGGTGTTGCCGGCGCGCGAAACGCGGATGCGCAGATCGTCCTGCTCGACTTCGATTTCCGTCAGATCCGTGTCGTTGAGGATGTTCGCGAGGTCGCGGATCAGCGCCTGGTCGATACCGTTTTTCTTCTCAGCCATGAGTGTTTGCCCTGTCTTCTTTTTATGCCGTAAGATTCTTCAGCGCCTGGAGCGCCAGAATATAGCTGTAAGGCCCGAAGCCGCAGATGACGCCTTTCACCGCTGGCGCAATCATCGACTTGTGGCGGAATTCTTCCCGCGCGTGAACGTTGGAGATATGGAGCTCTATTACCGGAATGGAAATAGCGCGAATTGCATCGTGGAGCGCGACCGACGTATGCGTGTAGGCACCTGCATTGATCGCGACACCAACGGCCTTGTCGTTCGCTTCATGGAACCAATCAACGAGCGTGCCTTCGTGATTGCTCTGGCGAAAATCAATATCGAAGCCGAGCTCACGCCCGGCCGCCTTGCAGTCCGCCTCGATATCCTGAAGGGTCTTGCCACCATAGATGCCGGGCTCTCTTTTGCCGAGCATGTTCAGGTTGGGGCCGTTCAGGACGAATATCGTTTGCGTCATCGAATGTTCCAATAAGTGCGGGACGGCAACCTATAGACTCCCCACGGGCCTAATGAAAGCCCTTTGGGAAGCGCAGCCCGAATCACGCCATATTTGTCCACATGGCTGAAACGCTTCGATTTTGGCGATTTGATGAGCGTCGCCTCAGCAACTCGTCTTGCCGCAGGCGCGCATATTCTTCACCTTGGCTTCAAGGTCGTCGAAGCCAACCGCGCCTTGAACGAGCTCGTTGCCGACCACATAGGACGGTGTGCCTGTGATGCCGAGGCTCTGAGCAAGGTCATAGGTTTCCTTGACGGAAGCATCGCTGGAGCTCTTGGCCATCTCATCCCTTATCTGCTTTTCGCTGACGCCAAGGGACTCTGCGACTTCGAGAGCGCTCGCTTCGTCGGCGCGGCCGTCGCGGCCAAGCAATGCGATGTGGAACTGGCTATATTTCTGCGGCGCCAGTTTGCGGAATGCGTCGGATACCTTGTGTGCGGCAACCGATTCCGGTCCGAGGATTGGGAATTCCTTGAGCACGAAGCGGACGTTCTTGTCTTTTTCGAGCATCGTCTGCATGTCCGAAAGCGCATGCCTGCAATAGCCGCAATTGTAATCGAAGAATTCGACGATCGTGATGTCGCCCTTCGGGTTGCCGATCGCCAAGTCATACTTCGAATCGAAGATCGTCGACTTGTTGTCAGCAATCACGGCGTTGGCTTTAACGAGGCGCGCCTGCTCCTGCTTCTTCTGCAGCGCATCCTGAACATCGAGCATGATCTCTGGATTTTCGATCAGGTATTGCTTGATGAACTCGCCGAACTCCTTCTTCTGCGCGTCGTCGAGTGCTGCCGCCGGATAGGCAGTTGCCACCGAGGCAGTGAGCGCGAGCGCGGTGAAGATTTTCGGAAGTATGGCCATTATATCCTCGTCATCAGCAGTTTACATGCGTCGGTTCTAGGCGTCGAATAACACTGCCCGGTTAACGGCGGCACGCCGCTGCCGCCAAATTACGGTGCGTCCGGTCGTCTTCAAACAGGAATTTTCGCATCCGCGGTTCAATCGCGGGATTGTGATGACCCGATTATTGCGGCAATTGTCTGGCCGCAAGCAAAGTTAGAGAGAAGCGATCTTGTTTTCCATTTCCCAACGCAGCGAAGTCGAACCCTTTCATGCCATGGATGTTCTGGCGGAGGCGACAAGGCGGCGAGCGAACGGCCATCCGGTCATTTCCATGGCCGTCGGCCAGCCATCCCATCCGGCGCCGCGGGCCGCGCGGGAGGCAGCGCAGGCTGCGCTTGTGGAGGGCAAGATCGGCTACACGGACGCGCTTGGTACGACGAGACTGAAACAAGCGCTGGCCGACCATTATCGCGGCCGTCACGGGCTGAAGATCGATCCTGCACGGATCGCGATAACGACGGGTTCTTCCGCCGGCTTCAATTTGGCGTTTCTCTCGCTGTTCGATGCCGGCGACGCGGTCGCGATTGCCCGGCCGGGCTATCCCGCCTACCGCAACATCCTCGGCGCGTTGGGGTTGAGGGTGATCGAGGTGCCGGTAACGGCCGAAACCCACTTCACGTTGACGCCCGAGAGTCTCGAGGCCGCGCAAACGGCAAACAATGTCAGGCTGAAGGGCGTTCTGCTGGCGAGCCCCGCCAACCCGACAGGTACCGTGACCGGCCGCCAGGGGCTGAAGTCCTTGGCCGACTATTGCGCGGCCAATTCGATCGCGTTCATTTCAGACGAAATCTACCACGGACTGACCTTTGCCGGCGAAGAGACCAGCGCGCTGGAATTGACCGACGAGGCGATCGTCATCAACTCCTTCTCCAAATATTATTGCATGACGGGATGGCGGATCGGCTGGATGGTGCTGCCCGAGCGGCTGGTGCGCCCGATCGAGCGCGTCGCGCAAAGCCTCTACATCTCGCCGCCCGAACTCTCGCAGATCGCCGCGACGGCCGCTCTCGGCGCGGCCGCGGAACTCGATGTCTACAAGGCGAGCTACGCGGCCAACCGCGATTTTCTGCTGAAGCGTCTGCCGGAGATCGGCCTGTCCATCGCATCGCCGATGGATGGCGCCTTCTACGCCTATGTCGACGTAACGCGCTTTACCAATGATAGCATGGCCTTCGCGAAGCGGATGTTGGCGGAGATCAACGTCGCCGCGACGCCGGGCCTGGATTTCGACCCGCTGGAAGGTAATCGCTCGATGCGCATGTCCTACGCCGGTTCCGAAGCCGAGATCATCGAAGCAATCGAACGTATCGGAGCGTGGTTGAAATAAGTTTCTTCTAATGGAGAGTCCTCTGGAGACTTGCTAAGGCAATTTCTGAGCGGCTTCGCGGCGGGCCGCCCTACTTAGTTAGCCGATTTGGCAATTCTCACGGTCGAGCTGCGACACCAGCGCCAGGATCGTTTCTGAAACCGGGGTCGGCGTTGCCGTCAGGCGGCCCAGTGAAACGACCATTCCCACCAGCGGCGTAGTCTCGAGCGACTTTCCCGCCAAGAGGTCTTGGAGCATAGAGGTGCGAACGGGCCCGATCTGTCGGGCCTGTTCCAGTCGCTGCTCGACGGACATCCCGACATTCGCGCCGAGCGCCTCTCCGACCGCCTTTACCTCCTTCATGACCTTGCCGATCTGGTCGGTGATTGCCGCATCGGCCATCAGGTTGGACATCAAAGATCGCGTCAGCGCACTTATCGGGTTGAAGGAGGCGTTGCCCATCAGCTTGCTCCAGATGTCGTCGCGAATTCGGCTCGAGAGCTTCACGCCGATATCGGCGCGCTGCAGCAGCGCTTCGACGTTGCGCAAATCATTGCTGATGTCGCCGGAGGGCTCGCCGAGGATGAAATGCCCTTTGTTGCTGAGCCTGATCTCACCGGGCTTGCTGACTTCAGCGCCCTGATGGGCGACGCAGCCGATGACGCGTTCCGGGCCGACAAGTCGCCATAGTTTGCCGCCCTCATCGAGCTCATCGAACTGTAGTTCCGCATGCCCACTGTCCTGATCGCGATGAAAATACCACCACGGAATGCCGTTGAGGATCATCATCACGCGTGTGCCATCTTTCAGCAGAAGGCCGATTCCCTCTGCGGCGGCGCTGAGCTGGTGGCCCTTTAGCCCGGTGATGAGGAGATCCTGCGGCGGCAGTTCCCTCGGATTGTCGGTCGCCGTGAGGTTTATGGTGAGGGGTGCTTCTACGTCCGCCTCCATGAGACGCAATCCATCGCGTCGGATGGCGTCGAGATGAGCGCCGCGGGCAACGACCGAAACTGTCGCCTCTGCGCCGATTGAAGAGGCAAGCTTGGCAGCGATGGCGCCGCCGAGTGCACCGGCGCCGAAGATGCAGATATTTCTGAAGGACATGCGATGATCTTTCCGCGATTGGTGGTCGCGCTGAACTTAGGTCATCCCTTTCTCAAGGCGAGTGATATTTTGAAGCCGCCGAAAGGTTTTAGTGGCCGCTGCCGGGAATAAGTTCGTTCCGGCGAAGCTGGTCGATGGCCGCCACGGCATCTTCGGCAGACCAGCCCGCGCGGATGGCCGCAGCGATCATCCGGACTTCGGCCTCCTCTTCGATCTTGAGGAACAGTGGTTCTAAGGCCTCTTGAGCCGTAAGAATATGCTCGTTGGGAGGGGTAACTGAGTGGCGGGTGGCTGGCGTGATCATCTGCACGGTGCTCCTCTCTCTGACAGGGGATGATTCAAAATAAAGCGCGAATGCAAAAAAGGTTCCGGATAAAGTTTCAAGGACGCTTCATCTTGTTCTTTCGCCCCGGCTCTGCCTTGTTGCGCCACTACGCTAATGCTCGATTCGGCTCCATAAGAGGTGGAGCCACGACGAAAACGCACGAAGGAGATTGCGATGTCGAACGCCAAGAACGGAATTTCCGAAATGCGCCCCAGAATTACAGTAATTGGTGTCGGCGGCGGCGGCGGCAATGCCATCAACAACATGATAGCGGAAAATCTCGAAGGCGTCGATTTCATTGCGGCCAACACCGATGCACAGGTATTGGCGACCTCCAAGGCACCCCGCCGTATCCAGCTCGGCGCCCATGTGACCGAAGGGTTGGGCGCCGGCTCACTGCCGGAAGTCGGCCGCGCAGCTGCAGAAGAATCGATCGACGAGATCATGGACCATCTGGCCGGTTCCCACATGTGCTTCGTCACCGCAGGCATGGGCGGCGGCACCGGCACAGGTGCTGCACCTGTTATTGCCAAGGCTGCTCGCGACGCTGGCATCCTGACAGTCGGAGTCGTGACGAAGCCGTTCACGTTCGAAGGCAATCGCCGCATGAAGACCGCTGATGCCGGTATCGAGGCGCTTCGCGAGGCAGCCGATACGGTGATCGTCATCCCGAACCAGAACCTTTTTCGCATCGCCGATGCAAAGACCACCTTCGCCGATGCCTTCATGACCGCCGACCGCGTGCTTTATGCCGGTGTTGGCTGCATCACCGACCTGATTGTCAAGGAAGGCCTGATCAATCTCGATTTCGCTGACGTAAAGTCCGTCATGCGCGGCATGGGCCGGGCAATGATGGGCACCGGCGAGGCTTCGGGTGAGGGGCGCGCGATGAAGGCCGCGGAGGCTGCCATTGCCAACCCGCTGCTCGACGATATTTCCATGAAGGGTGCCAGGGGCGTGCTGATCTCGATTTCCGGCGGCTCCGACATGACGCTCTTCGAAGTGGACGAGGCGGCAAGCCGTATCCGCGACGAGGTCCAGGATGAAGCCGATATCGTTGTTGGAGCAATCTTTGATCGCAACCTGGACGGTAAGTTCCGCGTCTCCGTAGTGGCGACGGGCCTCGACGGCGTGGCCGCTGGAACGCAGGCCCGTCCTAGCGTCGCGCTCGGCCAGGACATCCACACGCGTACGCTCCAGTAAGTCTCCTATCGCCTGCGCGTCCGATCGGGCGCGCAGGCTTGTCCTGATCCACGCAGTTTTCGGCGTACTCATTCGCTGGAAATGTCAGGCGGCGGCCCTAAATCCGCTCTCGCCCATTCAGGCGTCCCCGACAGCATCAGGAAAATCATATGTCTCAGGACAAGTCTCCCGTCTGGCTCATCACCGGCTGCTCTACCGGCTTCGGCCGTGAGCTTGCGAAACTCACCATTGCCCGTGGCTGGCCGACGGTCGTGACGGCGCGCGACAAGGCGCGCGTTGCCGATCTGGCAACCGCTCATGAAGCGAACACGCTGGCGCTGGATCTCGATGTGACCGATCCGACTCAGGTCAAA
Organism: Rhizobium sp. RHZ01; assembly: GCF_014851595.1. Classification (NCBI taxonomy): domain Bacteria; kingdom Pseudomonadati; phylum Pseudomonadota; class Alphaproteobacteria; order Hyphomicrobiales; family Rhizobiaceae; genus Rhizobium; species Rhizobium sp. RHZ01. The sequence continues at coordinate 194,830 of NZ_JACUZZ010000006.1, read as the reverse complement.
GCGGCAGTCGCGGCCGCCGAGCAGCGTTTCGGCCGCATCGACGTGCTGGTCAACAATGCCGGCTATGGCTACCAGTCACCGGTAGAGGAGGCGGAAGAGCAGGAAATCCGCGATCAGTTCGAGGCGAACGTCTTTGGCCTGTTTGCGATAACCCGCGCTGTCCTGCCCGGTATGCGGCGGCGCCGGCATGGCCACATCATCAACATCACCTCGGTTGCCGGCTTTATCGGCTTTCCTGGCTCCGGCTTCTATGCCGCTAGCAAGCATGCGGTGGAGGGTTTTTCCGATGCACTCCACGCCGAGGGCAGGCCGCTCGGCATCAAGGTGACCTGCGTCGCGCCCGGTCCGTTCCGCACCGATTGGGCGGGCCGGTCACTCCGGCAGACGAAGAGCACAATTCCGGACTACGCGGAAACCGCGGCAGCCCGCATGCGGCAAACAGCTGAATACAGCGGCAAGCAAGCCGGCGATCCCGTGCGCGCTGGCGAGGCGATGATCCGGATCACGGAAGTGGAGAACCCACCGCGGCATCTCGTGCTTGGCGAACTTGGCTACAACAACGTCACCAACAAGCTGCGCGAACGGCTGGCGCAGATCGAGGAATGGCGCGAAACGAGCCTGGGAGCCGATTTCCCGAAAGAGTAAGGTCCTCAAGGCGTGCCAGAGCGCTCCGTCGAAGCACTGCGTCCGCGACGGGTGCATGACGTTACGCAACTGGTATGGTGGAGGAATATTGAATGGTGAAAATCGCCTATTGTATCGCCGGCGTGCTGATCCTTTTCGGGCTGGTCTGGATGGCGCAGGGTAGCGGCTATTTTCCCTACCCGGCGGAAAGCTTCATGATCAACCAGACGTCATGGGTCTATTGGGGCGCGCTGGCTGTCGTCGTCGGACTTGTTGTGATTGTGGTGACGAGGAACGCGCGGCACCGGTCGCACTGAATTCAGCGGCACGCGAACTGGCCCGGAGTGCAACATACGTCGTCAAGCGCGGCAGCCAACGACTGGGGCACCGAACGGATGGTCATGCAAGCGGCTTGCATGTCGTCACTGACTGGTGATTTCGGGGTGACTACTGCCGCCATAAAACAGTTCGCCGGCGAAAGAAGGCCCTAGCCATGTTTCCGCCGGCGAAGATTGTAACGAGTAAATAGCGGTTTATACGCGGCGCGCGCGAACGTCCGCCATGTCGGGCCGTGTGCCGTCAGGAGCGCGAAGGCCGTAATGCTTGCTTGCGAATACCCATTCCACATTCCCGGGTTCGAACGGGCGGCGCGGGTTTCTCAGTGCCATCCGGCGCTCGGAGAGGCTGCGCGGCAGGGTGTCGATCATATCATTGACGAAGGTTTCAACGCTGTCTTTCCAGCGAGGCGAGATCGAAACATCGACGCCGCCAAAGCGATGAAAGTCGGGATGTTTCCGGGAATAGCATGCGCCGAGCATCCACGCATGCTGCTGCTTCAAAAAGCGTTCTTTGATAGTCATTCCTAGTCTTTTTCCTTGGCGTCATCGACGACATCGGCCTCGGGGCGGTCGCCTCCGTTCGACCGTTCCGCTGTCCAGCTGCCGTCTGCACGCTGATATGTAATGTCCGCATCCTGGCCACCGAGCTTTTGTCGCTCCGCGGCATGTTTAGCCGCTGCCAATGCTTCTTCGTGAGTTGGGAAAGTTTCCGACCAGACATCGTCCAGGCGGTAGGCCCAGGCGCCATCATGTTCGGCGACGTGGTAGGTAATCGACATCGATCGTTCCTTCAAGGACTTTTCGCAGGAATTTGCGTAGAGGCTCCATGCAGATTGAAAGGCCGAAACGCGGCTCGCCATATGCTTGTTCCGTCGCGGTCTGGCCTGTGTGAGGCTGGATTCAAAGCGAATGGCGACCTTGCGCAAGCGCGGAACGCTTCATAGGCTTGGGGCGTTGATGGATTCGTTCAACGCCTCTTCATAGGAAACTCATGCGCGCTCAGTCGAAGCCGTTCGTCGTCGAAGTCAAATCCTCCCGCCGCCCAGAACGTCGCCAGTCAGCGTCGATCTGGGGCAACCTCGATCTTGCAGCCGTTGCCGAGGAGATTGCGGAAGAAATGCCGCAGCAATCTGCCGCGCTCGAGGAAACCGCCGAGGCGCGATAATTCGGCGATCCTAAGCCGGCAGAAATCGGTAGGAGGCATCCTTGCGCTCGGCATATCCGACGGCCGGATAGGTCCAGTGATAGCCGAGCATCTTGAGCTTTTCGCTCGCGGCGCGATCGAGCAGCATCTGGCGGTTTTTCAGCGCGATCTCAGGTTCGGTGTCGAAGCCGAAATGCCAGGCGGGATGCTCGAAGAAAATCACGTCGTTGGTACAGGCGTCGCCTGTGATCAGCAGGCCGCCGTCGCCCGCCAGTTCGATCGAGACATGGCCCGGCGTATGGCCGCGGGTTTCCAAAATCCGCATTCCGGGAATGATCTCCTGATCCGGGCGCAAGAGCGTCAGCCGGTCCTTGACCGCAAACAGGTCACGTTGCGCGCCTCGCGCAAAATCATGAAGCGCCGACGGCATGTGCATCTCAAAGTCCTTGTGGGTCCAGAAGTCCCACTCGGCTTCGCTGACAAAATACTGGGCGTTCGGATAAAGCACCTTTCCATCGGCTGTCGTCGTCGCACCGGAGTGGTCCGGATGGGCATGGGTGAAAACCACCTTGGTGATCGCTTCGGGCGCGATCCCAAGCGATTGCAGGTTTGCGGCCAATTTGCCCGCGCTGGCCTGGAAGCGGTTACCCGAGCCAGTGTCGATAAGGATCAGGTCGTCGCCATGGCGGATCAGCGGGATGTTGGCCTGGACCGGAGCGGCCGCCGAACTTCCGCCCAGCCGAGGCATGATCGCCTTGCGCTCTTCAGGCGTGGCGTCGGGCAACAAGATCTCGACTGGGAGCGTGAGAAAACCGTCGCTGACGACCGTGATGTCGAACGTGCCATGCTTGAAGCGGTGGAAGTCGGCTGCGACGGCGCTACGTGACGCGAGCATCGCTGCTGCCGCGGCCGTCAACTTCAGCAGATCGCGGCGGGACAAGCCGTCCGAAATGGTATCTCGCGTTATCACAAGCGCCTCCCTTGAAGAGAAAATATCCGGCGTGCCGCAGGCGGGGCGAAGAGGACCCGCCTACGAGTGTTGTCTTGCCTCCGTTCCATCAGAAGGCCGGCGGTCGAGCCAACATCTCAGTCCAGGAAGAATTCCAGCAGATCGGCGTTGATCACATCCGGATGCGTCGTGCACATGCCGTGCGGGAGGCCGGCATAGGTCTTCAGTATGCCGTGCTTCAAGAGCTTGACGGACAGCGGTGCGGAGTCGGCATAGGGAACGATCTGATCGTCGTCGCCGTGCATGACGAGCGTCGGCACCGTGATCTGCTTCAGATCCTCGGTGAAATCAGTTTCGGAGAAGGCCTTGATGCAATCGTAATGCGCCTTTGCACCACCCATCATGCCTTGCCGCCACCAGTTCTCGATAACACCCTGGCTGACCTTGGCACCCGGGCGGTTATAGCCATAGAACGGGCCTGCGGGCACGTCGAGGAAGAACTGCGCGCGGTTGGCGACGAGCGCGGCACGGAAACCATCGAAGACCTCGAGCGGCAGGCCACCGGGGTTCTTGTCCGACTTGACCATGATCGGCGGCACGGCGCCGATCAGCACCGCCTTGGCGACGCGTCCGGGCTTTGCGCGGGCGACGTAGTGGGCAACCTCACCGCCGCCGGTCGAATGGCCGACATGGATTGCATTCTTGAGATCGAGCGCATCTGTGAGGGCCGCGACGTCGGCGGCATAGGTGTCCATCTCGTTGCCCTGCCACGTCTGCCTGGAACGGCCATGGCCGCGCCGGTCGTGGGCAATCACGCGATAGCCCTTGTCCAGAAAGAACATCATCTGCGCGTCCCAATCGTCAGCGCTGAGCGGCCAGCCGTGATGGAAAACAATAGGCTGGGCGGTGGCTGGACCCCAATCCTTGTAGAAGATTTCGGTTCCGTCCGTGGTCTTGATGAATGGCATGATGAAGTCCTCTTTCTGGATGTGATTGCATTGGTGGTAAAGGCACGCAAGCATCCTGCCGGTGCCCATATTGTCGGGCGTCGGGCAAAGCCTGACTCGCGTCGCTGCCCCTCTACGTCCTCGTCATGACGCGACGTTAGCGGCGCTGCGAGCCAACGGTAATTTGACCAAAATCAAGAAGAAGGGAAGATGCCATGTTGAAGAATGGCAGTGATGCTTGCGTGTATAACACCCCTGTGGACGGATAGCGCCGGTAACGCGCCCGTACAGAAGCAACATCGGTTTCGAGGGCTGGTCTGGCGTGGAGCCCTCGAATTGGGCCTCAACATTAAGCTGGGCCCTGGTTATGCCGTTGCGCCTGGCGTTGACTTACTGAGGCGTTGGGCAGTTCGAGAGCAGGGTGATGCCGAACCTGGGGCAGGTCGCCCGCAGACGCTCAATTCCCTTCGCAGTCGGTGGCCCGAAGACTTCGTCACGTCCGTCTTCCTTGATAAACTGATCGAAGAGAGCAGGGGTGTCGATCAGGACGTGCCTGCAATGATTGTCGCTCGGGTTCATAAGCTGGTGCGGAATGCCGCGTGGGAAGAAGGCGCTTTCGCCGGCGGTCACTTGCCGAGGTTGCCGTTGATCACAGCAGAAGAGCGGCCAAGGGCCGCTCTTTGACTTTTGTCTTCGCGTCAAGTTCCCGACCTGGGTCGGACAACGTTCCGGCGGGTGAGGGGTGAAAGCTATCATCATCATCACCAACCGCCGGAATTGCCGGTTATCAGCTGCAGCCGCTCGTCGCGCCGCAGGTGTCGCACTTCTCGCAGGTGCCGTTGCGGACCATCGTGAAGTTCTGGCATTCGGAGCACATGTTGCCCGTGTAGCCCTGCATGATGGAGCGGGCGCGGCGTTCGGCTTCGACCTTCTTGGCCTCCGTCTTGGCCGATGCCGCGTCGGCGGCGGCCTTGTCGGAGAAGAGGGCGGTTGCCTGCTGCTGGGTCTCGGTTGCGATCTCCTCGGCCACTTCCTCGGCGATCTCTTCGGCCAGTTCCTTTGCCCGCTCCTCGTAGTCGCGCTTGAAGGCGACGATTTCAGAGGAGGAGACGGCAAGCGTCGGCTCGATCTTGCGGGCGGCAGCACCCGCAAAGGAGGTCACCGTGGCGCCGGAGGATGCGCGCGCCGGGGCCGCCGTCGCGGCACCCTTCGGCTCCCCGCCTGCCTGACGCTCGTTGCCCGTTACCAGGGTCGGCTTGTAGCCACGGGTCCAACCGGTCGAGACGAGGTTCGTCTTGCCTTCCTGGATCCCCTTGCCGAGCGCCGTGTTGGAGAAGTCGGACGTATCGACATGCGCCAGATCGTGGCGGCCGAGGTAGGAGACGGCGAGTTCGCGGAACACGTAGTCGAGGATCGACGTGGCGTTCTTGATCGCGTCGTTGCCGATGACGATGCCGGCCGGTTCGAACTTGGTGAAGGTGAAGGCCTCCACATACTCTTCGAGCGGCACGCCGTATTGCAGGCCGAGCGAGATGGCGATCGCGAAGTTGTTCATCATCGCACGGAAGGCCGCACCTTCCTTGTGCATGTCGATGAAGATCTCGCCGAGACGGCCGTCGCCGAATTCGCCGGTGCGCAGGTACACCTTGTGTCCGCCGACGGCGGCCTTCTGGGTGTAACCCTGGCGGCGGTTCGGGAGCTTCTCCCGCTCGCGGGTGACGCGTTCGACGACACGCTCGATGATCTTCTCGGTGATGGTGACGGCCTGGGCGGCGACCGGCTGCTGCAGCAGATCGTCCAGTGCGTCCTCATCGCTTTCGTCTTCGATCAGCGAGGCGTTCAGCGGCTGCGACAGCTTGGAGCCATCGCGGTAGAGAGCGTTTGCCTTCAGGCCGAGCTTCCAGGAGAGCATGTAGGCGCTCTTGCAATCGTCGACCGTCGCGTCGTTCGGCATGTTGATCGTCTTGGAGATCGCACCCGAGATGAACGGCTGGGCAGCAGCCATCATGCGGATGTGGCTGTCGACCGAGAGGTAACGCTTGCCGATCTTGCCGCAAGGGTTGGCGCAATCGAAGACGGCGAGGTGTTCGTTCTTCAGGAACGGTGCGCCTTCCAGCGTCATCGCGCCGCAGACGTGAACGTTGGCAGCTTCGATGTCCTTCTTGGCAAAGCCGAGGTGCTCGAGCAGGTTGAAGCTCATGTCGGCAAGCTGTTCGTCGGAAACCTTCAGCGTCGTCTTCAGGAAGTCGGCGCCGAGCGTCCACTGGTTGAAGACGAACTTGATGTCGAAGGCCGACTTCAGCGCGGCGTTGACGGCTTCCACCTTATCGTCGGTGAAGCCCTTGGCCTTCAGCGTCGAGGGGTTGATGGCCGGCGCCTGGTTCAGATTGCCGTGGCCGACAGCGTAGGCTTCGATCTCGGCGATCTGGCTCTCGGAGTAGCCGAGCGTGCGCAGGGCTTCCGGAACGGCGCGGTTGATGATCTTGAAGTAGCCGCCGCCGGCGAGCTTCTTGAATTTCACCAGTGCGAAGTCAGGCTCGATACCGGTTGTGTCGCAATCCATGACGAGGCCGATCGTGCCGGTCGGCGCGATGACGGTTGCCTGGGCGTTGCGGTAGCCGTGCTTTTCGCCGAGCTCGAGAGCCTTGTCCCAGGCGCTCTTGGCATGAGCCGCCAGATCCTGGTCGGGGTTCTCGGAGTGGACGAGCGCGACCGGGTTGATCGACAGGCCTTCATAGCCAGACGTCTCGCCGTAAGCGGCGCGGCGATGGTTGCGGATGACGCGCAGCATGTTTTCGCGGTTCGGCGCGAACATCGGGAACGGTCCGAGCTCGGAAGCGATCTCAGCCGAGGTGGCGTAGGAAATGCCGGTCATGATCGCGGTCAGGGAGCCGGCAATGGCACGGGCTTCGTCGCTGTCATAGGGAATGCCGGAAGACATCAGCAGGCCGCCGATGTTGGCGTAGCCGAGGCCGATCGTGCGATATTCGTAAGAGAGCTCGGCAATCCGCTTCGACGGGAACTGCGCCATCATCACGGAGATTTCGAGAACAACGCTCCACAGGCGAACCGCATGCTCGTAGTCTGATATGTTGATGCGCTTGGTGGCGGCATCCTTGAACTGCATGAGGTTCAGCGAGGCAAGGTTGCAGGCCGTGTCGTCGAGGAACATGTATTCCGAGCACGGGTTGGATGCGCGGATCGGGCCGGCAGCCGGGCTGGTATGCCAGTCGTTCATCGTCGTGTTGAAGTGCAGGCCCGGATCGGCCGATGCCCAGGCGGCGTAGGAGATCGACTCCCACAGGTCGCGCGCCTTCAAGGTCTTCATAACCTTGCCGTCCTTGCGGGCCTTCAGCTGCCAGTCGCTGTCGCTTTCAACGGCGCGCAGGAAGTCGTCCTTGATCGAGACCGAGTTGTTGGAGTTCTGGCCGGATACGGTAAGGTAAGCTTCGCTATCCCAGTCCGTGTCGTAGGTCTTGAACTCCATATCCTTGTAGCCCTGGCGGGCGAACTGGATGACGCGGCCGATGTAGTTCTCCGGAACCTGGTCCTTCTTGGCAGCGCGGATTTCGCGCTTCAGGGCAGGGTTCTTGTTCGGGTCGAAGCAATCGCCGTTGTCAGCCTCGCAGTTGACGCAAGCCTTCATGATTGCCTTGAGGTGCTTGGCGACAACTTTGGAACCGGTGACGAGGGCAGCAACCTTCTGCTCTTCCTTCACCTTCCAGTTGATATACTCTTCGATATCAGGATGGTCGATGTCGACGACCACCATCTTGGCCGCACGGCGCGTCGTGCCGCCCGACTTGATGGCGCCGGCAGCCCGATCGCCGATCTTCAGGAAGCTCATCAGGCCGGAAGAACGGCCGCCGCCGGACAGCTTTTCGCCTTCGCCACGCAGGTAGGAGAAATTGGAGCCGGTGCCGGAGCCGTACTTGAAGAGGCGTGCTTCGCGGACCCACAGGTCCATGATGCCGCCTTCGTTGACGAGATCGTCTTCAACGGACTGGATGAAGCAGGCGTGCGGCTGCGGATGTTCGTAAGCTGACTTCGACTTCGTCAGCTTGCCGGTGAAGGGGTCGACATAGAAGTGGCCCTGACCGGGGCCGTCGATGCCGTAGGCCCAGTGCATGCCGGTGTTGAACCACTGCGGGGAATTCGGGGCAACACGCTGGGTGGCAAGCATGTAGGCAAGTTCATCCTTGAAGGCTAGGGCGTCTTCCTCGGAGGAGAAATAGCCACCCTTCCAGCCCCAGTAGGTCCAGGTGCCGGCGAGACGGTCGAAGACCTGGCGCGCGTCGGTTTCGGAGCCGTACTGCTGGTCCTTCGCAATATCCTTCAGAGCTGCTTCATCGGCAACCGAACGCCACAGGAAGGAAGGAACCTCGTTTTCCTCGACCTTCTTCAGCTTGGCGGGAACGCCGGCCTTGCGGAAATACTTCTGCGCCAGGATGTCGGCGGCGACCTGGGAGAACTGCGCCGGAACGTCGATGTTCTCGAGGCGGAATACGATCGACCCGTCCGGGTTCTTGATCTCGCTCGTCGCCTTGCGGAATTCGATGTCCGCGTAAGCGCTCAGTCCTGCCTTCGTGAAACGGCGTTCTATGCGCATTTCTCTAACCTCTAGCTTGCGCGCCCCGTCCCCGTCGACCAAGGCGCAAGTTTCCACCTCCGGCCGCGCCGTGAGGAGCGCAGCCAGTTCTCGTTTCCGTACTATCACAGGAGTGTCATCCGGAGATGCTTCTCCCGTATCTTGTAGTGATCGTGGCTGCAAACACTAAATATAGTATTAACAGCTTATTATCGCCAGCCCCGGATGTCACTTTTCCGGAAGATAAAAATCGCGCACGAAACCCCTCATGGCGGTCGCCCTTCATGGACGCAACACCCTGATTCTACGCTCGATTTTTGGAGGGAACCGGCCTCGTTAATTCCGGTCCAACTGCCGTCGCAACATCGGAACCTATTAAGTTTGAATCGTGCGATTCCGTCAAGAGGTTGTTTTTAATGAAGCGTTCACCACAACATATTGTGGATCGGGCTGTGGAGAATGGGGAAAAGAAAGTCGTGCAAGAAATTCAATGGGTTGCGAGCTTTCGTCGTCCCGGAGCGTAAAAAATCTAAGAAAAGTTGCGACCGTGTTGATTTGGTTGCAGCTTTTGCCGGCCAAATGCGACAGCCGATTCGTTCATGTTAATTTCAATCACAATGCGTCGATCGCAATCGTCACCGTTGCGATGCCTATAGGCTGTCCGTTTTCATCATTGATGACGAAACTTGCCTGCGTTTCCAGCAATTGTGTCTGTTCATCGCGCTCGGCCCGATCAATGAATATGTCGTCGGACTGTCTTCCGAATGTTTTCAGGAACTTGTCTTCGTCGCCCTGCCAATAGTCGCTGGTTATCGTGCCCTGGCCGACATTGAGTCCGTGGCGATCGGTCACGAAGAATTCAACGATGGCGCCCTGCGAATCATCCTGCTTGGATTTGAGGTATCGCGACACCGGCTTGTTGAGCAGTTGCCTCACCATCTGCCAACCGCCGGCCAGAACTTCGGACCGATAGGTGTTATCCAGCACCTGGATGTCCATGTCGCTGATTTTGCTGAATTTGGTATTCTGAGCTTCGATCGCCTTCTTGACGATCGCGACATTCACCATCGGCTTGACTGTTGTCTCGACATATTTCCGAACGACGGACACATAGGCCGGCTCCGCCGAAGCGGTCAAATGCGAGAGACAGAGACACAAACCGAAAGCCGCCGCTATCTCGACATAGCCCCAACGCATCATATTCATTCCAAGGTCGCGCCCCGCGACTTAACCTCTAACGCAAGTCCGCAACGCGACAAGGGTGCCGCGCGGGAATTGCTTTGAAGGATAAGGTCAGCGCGGCCGACGCGATAGCGGAATCCGATGGGTTAGTTAAACAAAGATTGGTGCAATTTGAAATTGTCACCAATCTGTTTGGTTGCGCCGCGGATAGCGCTCAGCCGCGGCCGGCCTTGGAGATCGGTTCCTGATAGGTGAACCCCATGTCCCAGGGGAAGTAGATCCAGGTGTCCTGGCTGACTTCCGTAACGAACGTATCGATCGTCGGCACGCCCTGGGGCTTCGCGTAAACGCAGGCGAAGTGTGCCTTGGGCAAGATCGAGCGAACTTCGGAGGCGGTCTTGCCGGTATCGGTAAGATCGTCGATGACCAGGACGGATTCGCCTTGGTCGGCGGTCAGCTCCGGTGCAATGCCCTTCAGGAGCATCATTTCGCCCTGGTTCACGTAGTCGTGGTAGGAGGCGACGCAGACCGTTTCGATCAGCCGGATATTGAGTTCGCGCGAGATGATTGCCGCGGGTACGAGACCGCCGCGCGTGATGCAGACGATCGCCTTGAAATCGCGCTTGAGCCCGGCGAGACGCCAAGCGAGCGCGCGCGCGTCGCGGTGGAACTGGTCCCAGGAAACGGGAAAGGCTTTATCGGGAAGAGACATGGTGTGCTCCGCGGCATGAATGATGACACGCCGTTTGCCGGCGGCCGGACAAGGCATTCCGCGATCGGCCAAACGCAAATCGCGCAGCCGAGACTGCGCGATAGGAGGACCGAAGCCGGAGCTCGTCATCGGTCGCCGCAATTAACGGATTCCGGAGGCAAAACGCAAGCCCCTCGCGATTCTTATCGCGACAGCAGCGTCAAGGCCGTCATTGATTGCAGCAGCGTTCTCGTGGTGCCGCCGAAGATCAACTGCCAGAGACGCGAATGCGTGTAAGCGCCCATGACGAGCAGGTCGATGCTGCTGTCGGAGAGGCGGTTCTCGATGACAGCCGAGGCGGACTTGTCAACGCTTTGCGCAGTTGCCAGAGTTACCTTGACGCCGTGACGGGAAAGAGCCGCAGCAATGTCGGCGCCTGCGACGGCCGCAGACTGAAGTGCATTGTCGACGGGATCGACGGAGAAAATCTCGACTTCGGCGGCCGCCTTCAGGATGGGCAAGGCATCGAACGCCGCACGCGCGGCCTCCCTTGAGCCGTTCCATGCGACGAGGACACGCTTGATCGGTTTCGGCTGGCGCATCACAAAAGGAATCATCAAAACCGGGCGACCGCTTTCGAAGAGATAGTTGTCGATGTCTACGTGACTGTCGGACGGCTTCAACGGATCGGCCTGTGAGGCGATGAGCAAGTCGGCGCTTCGGGCGCTTTCGATCAGCGGCGCCGAGCCGTAGCCGGTGGATGAGGCGAAGCTGCGCCATTCATGGGAAACGCCTTCAGCCTGCGCCTTCCTGCGGAAGATGCGTTCGATTTCGAGCGTTTGCGCGCGCGCCATGTCCTGCAGCGCCTGCACGGCGACGGGGTCGGGTATCTCCATCGGTGCTACGAGCGGCACGACCGCGACGGTTTCCGCATGAAGTCCGATAACGTAGGCATTGGTCTGTGCGGCAATGGCAAACGCAAAATCGGCCACGGCTGTCGCGTTATCGACGGTATCGAGAATGGCAAGTATGGTTTTGTAAGACATCAGCAATTCTCCTTACGCGGATGAAATCGACTAATTTTCAACGAGAATGCGCCGGCGAGGGCGCCGCTTCTTTGATGCATATCAACGGCGAACCGGGATCACCTCGATGCTACGCCTCTGCCGAGCGGTTTTCAGCCACCTCCTTTGATTGGCGGATGGTCTCGATCATAGCGCGCACATCATCTCCCGCTGCATCGACCGCATCCTGTGAGCGTCCGCGGACGACGATTTCCGTTGAGAACGCCTGGCCAATATAGCGGGGATAGGAGCCGATGCTCGTCTCCGGATGAGCTTTCTGGATCGCAGCAAGCGGTGTACCGATGTCGCCTTCACCATAAGGGCAGGAGATACCGAGCGAGAGCACTCGCGTGCCGGTCCGCAATGTCGGGATGACCGCGTCGACCATGGCCTGGAAGACCTGCGGCACGCCGGCCATGACATGAACATTGCCGATCACGAACCCGGGCGCGGTCGAGACCGGGTTGGGGATATGGCGCGCCCCTTTGGGCATGCGAGCCATTCTCTTTCTGGCCTCCGTAAATTCGAGCCCGCGGCGCGCGTACATCTCGCCGAGCAGGGTCATTGCGTCAGCATCGTATTCGCAGGGCAGCCCGAACGCTGCGGATACGGCATCGGCGGTGATGTCGTCATGGGTCGGTCCGATACCTCCCGAGGTGAAGATATAATCGTACTTTGCGCGCAACGCATTGAGAGCCTCGACGATGGCATTCTCCTCGTCACCGACGATGCGCACTTCCTTGAGGTCGATGCCGGAAAGCGTCAGCATGTCAGCCAGGTGGCCGATATTCTTGTCCTTGGTGCGGCCGGATAAGAGTTCGTCGCCAATGGCAAGCATGGCGGCGGTGACAATCGTCTCATTGGTCATTGGAAATTTCCGAACATTTGCGTTCCCACATAGGTAGCGCCCTTCGCCTGTCTTGCAAACCGTGTCGCCGCCGCCAACTTGGGAAATGGCTGCAAGCAAGTTTTCGTCTATGACCATTGAACAGTGCGTTCTGCCGCGTGGGGCTATGTTCGACACACACCGCTGCTACAACTCCGCACGTTCACGAATTCAAACGCAATTGATGGAGTTAGATAAATGGCTAAGGTACTCGTGCTCTACTACTCGGCTTACGGCCACATCGAAACCATGGCATACGCCGTCGCCGAAGGCGCAAGGTCGGTCGGCGCGGACGTCACCGTCAAGCGCGTTCCGGAACTGGTTCCTGCTGAGGTTGCCAAGGCGTCGCACTACAAGATGGACCAGTCTGCCCCGATCGCCACGGTCGACGAACTTGCCGATTACGACGCGATCATCGTCGGTGCGGGTACGCGCTTCGGAACCGTTGCTTCGCAGATGCGCAATTTCTGGGATCAGACGGGCGGCCTCTGGTTCGCCGGCAAGCTGGTCGGGAAGGTAGGCTCTGTGTTCACGTCCTCGGCCACGCAGCACGGCGGCCAGGAATCCACCATCCTCGGCTTCATCCCCACTTTCCTGCACCAGGGCATGGTCGTTGCCGGTCTTCCCTATGCTTTCCAGGGCCAGATGGGTGTTGATGAAATCAAGGGCGGTTCGCCCTACGGCGCATCCACCATCACGGATGGCGATGGATCCCGCCAGCCTTCAGCGATCGAGCTTGAGGCAGCCAAGTATCAGGGCGCTCACGTCGCCAAGATCGCTGCAAAGCTCGGCTAAATCAGTCCTCACTAGCAGGCGCGGCCATTGGGTCACGCCTGCTTATACCGGGCAACGAACTTGCCAATTCAGCCGTAGAGGTTGTGCAGCTTTGCTGCGAAGAAAAGAAGCGGTATTCCGACGACCGCAATCGCGATCATGAACGCCGTTCCTGCCCTGAACAATTTGAGACGTCGCGCTCTTGTGCCATCCCAATCGTAAACCATTGCCATACTCCCACAAGACTAGCTTACAACTATGCGCAGCCCCAACCGCGGTCCTTCTGGCGCGCGCATACAAGCACATTCGCAAGAGATTATAAAGGCCAAGGGACGTTGCCGTCGGAAGTCGGTGCCCTCGGGCATGATAGTGCGAGCGACGGGATCGAAGCCACGTGCCCTATAGCAAAGGTCAGGCCAGCCGCACTTGAGTGTTTCACGGTGAGGGACCTCAGTCATCTGTTTTCGCTATGACCTCAAAAAATCTATCTATTTGATGAATGTCAATTTTGTTTCTAGGGTCCTTCCAACATCGGATGGTTCTTTCGAGTGAGGACGCGCGAGTGGTTCGGGCGATGAAAGAGCAACCGGTGCCTATCGGAGGATGATCGGCAAAATCTGGAATAACTGCCGCTGGAGCGTTGCTTCGGCGAACGGGTTTCCATTGCCTGCAGCTTTCATCTGAAGCGACATCGGCATTTTCCAATCCTGTTGGACGATGCCCTATTCGAACTTTGCCGGGTTTCCCGGCCAGGACATTTGGAGTCGACTATGGAAGTCACGATTGTTGGTGGTGGGATCGGGGGGCTGACGCTTGCTCTGATGCTGCACGAAAAGGGAATCCCATCCCGTGTTTACGAGGCCGCGCCCGAGCTGAAGGCGCTCGGCGTCGGCATCAATCTTCTGCCGCATGCCTCCCGCGAACTATGCCAGCTCGGCCTCGAGGAAGAGCTTGCGAAGGTCGCCATCACGACCCGCGAGTCCGGTTTCTACAACCGCCATGGCCAGCATATCTTCACCGAGCCGACGGGTCGCCATGCCGGCTACGAATGGCCGCAATTCTCCATCCATCGCGGCGACCTGCACATGGTCCTCGTCGAGGCCTTCAAGCAGCGCATCGGCGCTGACCGCCTGATGACCGGCTGGTCCTGCACCGGCTTCGACCAGGACGACAGCGGCGTAACCCTGCATTTCGTCGATCCGCGCGACGGTTCCGCCCGGCCTTCCGTCAAGGCCGAAATGGTTGTCAGTGCCGAGGGAATCCACTCCAGGATCCGCAAGCAGCTCTATCCGAACGAAGGCCCGCCGCGGTATTCCGGCATCAACATGTGGCGCGGCGTCACGCGCTGGAAGCCGTTCTTGACCGGCGCCAGCATGGTGCGCGTCGGCTGGCTTAACACCGCCAAGGTGCTGATCTACCCGATCCGCGACAATATCGACGCCGAAGGCAACCAGCTCATCAATTGGGTCGTCGACATCGAGACCGACAAGTACAAGTCGCAGCGCGACTGGAACAAGCCGGGCCGCCTCGAAGACTTCTTCGACGTCGTCAAGGACTGGAAATTCGACTGGCTCGATTGCCCGGCGATGTTCAAGGCCGCCGATGCGATCCTCGAATATCCAATGGTCGACCAGGACCCGCTGGACCAGTGGACCTTCGGTCGCCTGACGTTGCTCGGCGATGCCGCCCATCCGATGTATCCGCGCGGCGCGAATGGCTCGGCCCAGGCGATCCTCGATTGCCGCGCGCTGACCGACGCGCTCGTCCGTGAAGGCGATCCGATCAAGGCCATGCATGCCTATGAGGCGATCCGCCGCCCGGCAACCGCCAAGGTCGTGCTGACAAATCGCGCCAATCCGCCGGATGCGATCCTGCGCGAAGTCTTCTTGCGCACCGAGGACAAGCCGTTCGATCATATTGACGACGTCATTAGCCGTGAAGATCTCGAGCAGCTCTCCACAAACTATCAGCGCATTGCCGGTTATCATAAGGATAACCTCGCTGTACCGGCCGGGTCCTGACGGACCCGGAGGAAAGACGTCGGTTGGGAGGCCTTCATGTCATTGCAGGAAAGTACTTACGCCAAGATCGCGCAAAACCATGGACCCCTTGCGAGGATCAACGCGAAATGGCTGGTCATCGCGGCCGTGATCCTCGCCGTCGCGTGGCTCGCCCTCGTGCCGCTCGTCTTTCTGATCTGGCAGAGCTTCATGACCCCGGCGGCAGGCGATGTGCCTGCCGTCTTCACCCTCGATAATTACACAAAGGCCTTCAGCGACAGCCGCATCCTGCCGCTGTTCCGCAATTCGGTGATTTTCGCGACCGGCACAGCCTGTCTGTCGCTGACGATCGGCACGCTCTTCGCGTGGCTGAACGAGCGAACGAACACACCCTTCAAGATGCTCTTCTATGCGGCTTCGATCGTGCCGCTCGTCATCCCGTCGATCCTCTTCACCGTCTCCTGGATCATGATGGCGAGCCCGCAGATCGGCCTCTTCAATCTTGTCCTGAAAAATACCTTCGGCATCGCCGGACCTGTCTTCAACATTTACTCGATGGGCGGGATGATCTGGGTCGAGGGCCTGCACTATTCGCCGGTCGCCTTCCTGCTGATGTCGGCGGCCTTCCGCGCCATGGACCCGTCGCTCGAGGAATCGGCGCTGATGTCCGGTGCTTCGATCTGGCAGATCCTCTTCCGGATCACGCTGAGGCTTGTCTGGCCGGCGCTGGTCGCAGCCTTCTTCATCATGTTCACGCGCTCGATCGAATCTTTCGAGGTCCCTGCGCTGCTCGGCACGCCTGTCGGCATCGAGGTCTTCACGTCGTCGATCTATGACGCGATCCGCGAATATCCGAGCAATGTCGGCCTCGCTTCGGCCTATGCGATCCTTCTTCTGGTGATTGCCTCCTTCGGCATTTATTTCCAGTCGCGACTGTCGACCAAGGGCAGCAAATATTCGACCGTCACCGGAAAGGGTTTTCGCCCGCGGCCGTTCGATCTTGGCCCGTGGCGCGTTCCTGCCGCCGTCCTGATCGTCGTCTACATGGTGCTGGTGATTATCCTGCCGTTCCTGGTGCTTCTCTGGTCGTCCCTGAACAAATATTACAGCGTGCCCTCCTGGAGCGCGATGCACCGGCTTTCCTTGAATGCCTATGTGACCGTCATCAACTATCCGGCCGTCGGCCAGGCGGTCTGGAACAGTGCGATCCTTGCCTTCAGCGCGGCGACCGGCCTGATGCTGTTGACAGCCGTGATCTCATGGATCGTCATTCGCACCAAGCTGCCGGGCCGCTGGCTGCTCGACAACCTTGCCTCGCTGCCGATGGTCTTCCCCGGTCTCGTGCTCGGCCTGTCGATCATGATTTTCTATCTTTATCTGGATATCGGCGTGTACGGCACGACCTGGATCATCCTGATCGCCTATCTCACCCGCTTCATGCCCTACGGCATCCGCTACAACACAACGTCGATGCTGCAGATCCACAAGGATCTTGAGGAATCCGCCGCCATGAGCGGTGCCTCCTGGGGCCAGAGCTTCTGGCGCATCGTCTTACCGCTCCTGAAGCCAGGCCTGGTGGCGGGCTGGATCTACATCGTAGTCGTCTCGATCCGTGAACTGTCGAGCTCGGTCCTTCTCTACAGCCCCGGCTCTGAGGTGGTCTCGGTGGTGATCTGGGAGCTCTGGCAGAACGGCCAGTATGTCGAACTCTCGGCCTTCGGCGTGATGATGATCCTGGTGTTGTTCACGATCGTCATGCTGGCCCAGTGGGTCGGCAAACGCTTCGGCGTCAAGGAGGCTTGAGGAGAAGCCTCGAGGATTGGCATGGGAGGACAAAATGCCTGAATTCATGAAGAATGTGCAGCGGCTCTGGCGCTGTGGGATGCTATTGGGAACCATTGCTGCGGCCGCCTTGGCCACTGGGGCCCACGCCCAGTCCAGCATCGACCAGATCGCCGGCTATACCGGCGCCGATCGGATGGACAAGCTGGTCGCCGCCGCAAAGCAGGAGGGCGCTCTAACGCTCTACACCGTCACCCCCGTCGAGGATGTGACCGTCATTACCAAGGCATTCGAAGCCAAGTACGGCATACCGGTGACCTTGTGGCGTGGCAGTTCCGAAGACGTCCTGCGGCGTGCCGTCGGCGAGTTGAAGGCCGGACGTCATGATGTTGATGTTATCGAGACGAACGGACCGGAACTCGAGGCGCTTCATCGTGAAAAGCTACTGCAACCGATCCAGTCGCCGCTCTTTGCGGACATCTTTCGGGATGCCGTCCCGCCTCATCACGAGTGGATCGGCAGCCGGCTGAACATCATCACCGCGGCCTACAACACGAATGCAGTCAGCGAAGCGGACCTTCCGAAGACATGGGAGGAACTGCTTGATCCGAAATGGGCCGGCAAGCTCGGCGTCGAGGCCGTTGCCTATGACTGGCTCGCGACGGCCGCCGGAACCTTTCCGTCCAAAGAAAAGGGGATGGAATTCTTCCGCAAGCTATCGCAGACCGATCATCCGGGGCTCTACAACGGCCATCCCCTGCTGACCAATCTCGTTGTTTCCAGCGAGGTGCCGCTCGGCCTGACGGTCTATCTCTACAAGGTCGCGCAAATGGAAAAGGACGGTGCTCCGATCAAGCGGTTCATGATCGGCCCGGCTATTGCCCGCATCAATGGCCTTGGCGTGGCGCGGACAGCGCCCCATCCAAATGCCGCGATCCTGTATCAGGATTTCACCCTCACTGAAGGACAGAAGATCCTGGCGGAGAGACAGTTTACGCCGACCAATATCAAGATCGCGCCGCTGCCTGAAGGCATGCAGGTCAAGGTGATCAATCCGGATGCCGCCCTTGATAACCTGGGCGATTGGCGCGGCGAATTCGAAAAGACGTTCAAGTAATTCCATCGGCGATCAAACCGAATACTCGGGAGGAGAAAATGTTGCGATCGTTTAAAATGACTTCGGCCATCCGCTTGCTTGGCGGAATGGCGCTGCTGGGAGCCGTTGCCACAGGCTCTGCTTATGCGCAGTCGAGCCTTGCTGACCTCGCCAATTACAACGGCCCCGACCGCTTGGAGAAGCTAGCGGAGGCGGCCAAGGCGGAAGGCGAGCTGACGCTCTATACGGCAACGCCGGTCGAGGACGTCGCCGCCATCACCGATGCCTTCACCGCCAAATACGGTATCAAGGTCACCACCTGGCGTGGCAGCTCGGAGGACGTGCTGCGCCGTGCCGTCACCGAGATCAAGGCCGGTCGCTATGATGCCGACATCATCGAGACGAACGGGCCGGAACTCGAGGCCCTGCATCGCGAGAAGGTTTTCGAGCCGGTCAATTCGGCCACCATGGCCGATATCTTCCCGCAGGCCGTCCCTGCCCACAAGGAGTGGGTCGGCAGCCGCCTGAACATCATCACTGCCTCCTACAACACGCAGCTCGTTTCCGACGCCGACGTGCCGAAGAGCTGGGATGATCTGCTCGATCCCAAGTGGTCCGGCAAGATCGGTCTCGAAGCCGAAGCCTATGACTGGCTGGCGACGATCGACCAGAGCTTCCCGAGCGAGCAGCAGGGTCTAGACTTCTTCCAGAAGCTGGCCAAGACCAACGGCATTTCGCTCCGCAAGGGTCATACGCTGCTGACCAACCTTGTCGTCTCCGGCGAAGTGCCGGTGTCGCTGACGAACTACCTCTACAAGGTCGACCAGATGAACAAGGACGGCGCGCCGATCCAGAAGCTGCAGCTCGGTCCCTCCGTCGCCCGCGTCAACGGCCTCGGTGTTGCCAAGACGGCGACGCATCCCGCCGCCGCGCTGCTCTTCCAGGAATTCACGCTGACCGACGGCCAGAAGATTCTCGCCGATCGCGGCTTCACGCCCGCGAATGTTAAGCTGGTGCCGCTGCCGGAAGGCCTGAACGTCCAGGTCGTCGATGGGGCGAAGATGCTGGATCAGCTTGCCAAGTGGCGCGATACCTTCAATGCGACTGTAAAATGAACGGGCAGGGCGCCCCTCGTCCGAACGTGGGGGCGCCAGCCTGATAGAAATTATCGGATCGATGATCCGACCGGCAGGGAATGTGAGGAGAATACCATGCTGAGTGTGCAGGGTCTGAGCACGGAATATGCGGATGGCAAGGGCAAGGTCGTCAAGGCCGCCCAGGACGTGTCCTTCGAGGTGCCGCAGGGCAAGCTCTTTACGCTGCTCGGTCCCTCGGGCTGCGGCAAGACCACGACCCTGCGTTCGATCGCGGGCCTCGAACGTCCCGTCAAGGGCGCGATCACCGTCGATGGCAAGCCGGTCTTCGCCGCCGGCAAGGGCATCTTCGTGGCGCCCAATCATCGCAATTTCGGCATGGTCTTCCAGAGCTACGCCATCTGGCCGCATATGAGCGTCTTCGAGAACGCCGCCTTCCCATTGCACGTCGGCAAGACGAAATTCTCCAAGAAGCAGATCGAGGAGAAAGTCGAACGCGTGCTGAAAGCCGTCGCTCTTGGCGACTACGCCGGCCGCGAAGCGACCAGGCTTTCGGGCGGTCAGCAGCAGCGCCTGGCGCTCGCCCGCGCCCTGATCATGGAGCCGCGCCTGCTGCTTCTCGACGAGCCGCTGTCGAACCTCGACGCCAAGCTGCGCGAGATGATGCGCTTCGAGCTGAAGCGGCTGCAGCGCGAGCTCAACCTGACGACGCTCTATGTCACCCACGATCAGCAGGAGGCCCTGGCGCTGTCGCACCAGATCGCTGTGATGAATGCCGGTCAGGTCGTCCAGCTCGGCACGCCGCGCGAAATCTACGAGGCGCCCGCCGCCCGCTTCGTCGCCGACTTCATCGGCTCCAGCAACTTCCTCGAAGGCAAGGTGCTCGGCCGCGGTCAGGAGAGCGGCAGCTGGGCCGTCGAGACGCCGGCCGGCAAGATCGACGTCAGCGCCGAAGAGGCGCTTGACCTCAAGGACAATCTGACGGTCGCCGTGCGCCCGGAGAACATCCACCTCGTCGAGCCGGGCAACGGCGAGAGCCTTTCCGGCAATGTCCTCGACGGCATCGTCGACAGCAAGGTCTTCCTCGGCGAATGCGTAGACTACATCGTCAATGTCGGCAAGGCGAAGCTTCTGGCGCGCGTCCATCCGAGCGTCAGGACGCCGATCGGCGGGCGGATCCTCGTCAATATCAAGCCCGCGAAAGTCAACGTTATCCTGCGCTGAATGCCAGCGCCTGTTTCCAGTGCCATATCCCAGGACAATGCCATGAGCCGCAAGCAGCTTTCTATCGCCACGACCGACTATGACCATTTCCGCGATCTGCGGCTCGGGACCGTGGTGCCCGAAGGGATCGACCTCACCTGGTCAATGCTCAGCCATCACGAGATCTTTGCCCGCTTCACCTTCAATCGCGAATGGGACGTCAGCGAGCTTTCCTTCGCCAAGTTCATGGCGCAGGTGAGCCGCCCCGACAGCGACATCATCGGCCTGCCGGTCATCTGTTCGCGGCTCTTCCGTTTCAGCTCGTTCTACGTCAACAAGGCGAGCAACATCAAAAGCGTGGCCGACCTCAAGGGCAAGCGCGTCGGCTCGCCGGAATGGGCTCATTCGGCGGCCGTCTACATGCGCGGCTGGATGCATAACGAAGGCGGCGTCAAGCTGCAGGACGTCCACTGGTATCAGGCCGGCGCCAATGCGCCGGGCCGCGAGGAGAAGGTCGATCTTGCCTTGCCGGAAGGCGTGACGCTGACGCGCGTCGCCGACAAGTCGCTGTCGGAGATGCTGGCCTCCGGCGAGATCGACTGTGCCATCATCGCCCGCCCGCCGACCTGCTTCCTCGAAGAGGACCCGCGCGTCGAACGCCTCTTCCCGAACTTCCTGGAGATCGAGGAGGATTATTACCAGGAGAGTGGCGTCTGGCCGATCATGCACATCATCGCCATGAAGAAGCATCTTCTCGACGAAAGCCCCTGGATCGCCCGCAATCTCTACAACGCCTTCGAGGAATCCAAGCGCCGCAGCCTGGAGCGGCTCTTCGATCCGGCGGTTTCGCGCTATCCGCTCGCCTGGCTGCCGACCTATGCGCGGCGCATGCGCGACATCTTCGGCAGCGATCCCTTCCCCTTCGGCATCGAGAAGAACCGCAAGACCTTCGAGCAGATGCTGCTCTACACCCACCAGCAGGGCATCGCGAGCCGCCTGATGACGCCGGACGAGATCTTCCCGGCGGGCATCATGACCAAGGTTGTCGTGTGAGGCTGCCATGAGCGAACTTGCCAGCGATCTCGCCGAACTCGTCACCGCCAATCACATCCTCGCCCGCGAGGACGTGCTCGATGCCTTCGGCCATGTCAGCCTTCGCTCGCCGCAGGCCGACGGCGAATACTTCATCTCCCGCTCGCGCAGCCCCGAGCTGGTCGTGGTCGAGGATCTGCAGCGCTACGATCTCGACTCGAAGCTTCTCGGCGACGACGAGCGACGTGGCTATATCGAACGCGTCATCCATGGCGGCATGTACAAGGCGCGGCCGGACGTCAAGGCTGTCGCGCATTTCCACTCGCCGGCGATTATGCCCTTCTGTGTCGCCGATATCGCCTGGAAACCAGTGACACATCTCGGCGCGACGATCGGTACCGGCGTCGCTCTCTGGGACAGCCAGGCGGAATTCGGCGATACCGACATGCTGGTTTCCACCGCCGATCAGGCAGCATCGCTTGCCCGGGCGCTCGCAAACAGCAATGCCGTCTTCCTGCGCGGTCACGGCGCAGTCGTCGTCGGCGGTTCGTTGCGCGAGCTCGTCATGCGCACGATCCAGCTCTGCCGCAACGGTGATGTGCTGCTGCGATCGCTGCCCTTCGGCGGCGTGACGCCGCTAACGGCGGGTGAAATCGCGCTTTCCGGCGCGAAGAACCTCGAACCGCCGGTGCTCGCCCGCGCCTGGGATTACTGGGCGACGAGGGCCGGACACTGAAGCCACGCGATCTGCGGCTGGCGATTTAGTGATTTGCAAGCCGCGGCTTTCCTGCCAGACTGAAAGCTTGCCGCCGGAATCGCGCCCGGATACCGGGGGATGGCGACCTTCACGGAACGTGGAAGACCAGAGCCCGAGACCGGAAGCGTCTTGCGGTTGTCAGCCCATGGCCGTGGAGGAGATGGCCCCTTGCGAATTCGCCAAATCGAATCCTTTGTCAGCGTCTGCGAAATCGGCAGCATCACGCAGGCCGCCGCCGCGCTGAACATCGTACAGCCGGCGCTCGGCGCACAGATCAACGCACTGGAGCAGGAGCTCGGCGTGCAGTTGCTGGAGCGCGGCCCGCGCGGCACGACGACGACGCCGGCTGGCCAGTATTTCCTCGAAGAGGCCAAGGAAATCCTCGATCGACTGGCCACCGTCCGCCGCACGATCAAGCAGTTCGACCCGGCGCAGGAAGAACACATCTCGATCGGTCTCACCTCCAGCCTCTCGGCGCTGCTCGCCGGTCCGCTGGCACAGGAGTTCGGCCGTCAGAACTGGTCCGCCAAGGTCCAGATCGTCGAGGAGATGAGCCACCTGCTCGGCGAGCGCGTCGCCCGCGGCGATCTCGATTTCGCACTCGCTTTCAATGTCGAGCCGCGCAAGGGTATCAAGCAAACGGCCGTCCTCCGGGAATCCGTCTTCTTCATCACTGGCCGAAAGTCCGAGTTCGGTCAGGAGGGACCGATCAACCTGATCGAGCTTGCCAAAGCGACCTTTGTCATTCCGACCGAGAAGGGCCAAATCATCAATCTCTTGAGACATGCGATGGAATTCTTCCACCTGCCGCTGAAGGTTGCCTACCAGATCGAATCCATGGATGCGATCAAGGGTCTGATCCTCGAAGGCAACGCCTGCGCCGTGCTGCCCTATGGCACCGTGGCGCGCGAAGTGGAAGCGGGCACGCTGATCGCCCGGCGCATAGTCAATCCGCCGCTCGTGCGCACGCTCTATCTGATCCAGCCCTCTGGCCGGCCAAAGCCCGCACATGCCGGCTCGGCGCTGCACATCATCCAGGGCTTCATCAGCCATCTAGCCAAGAACGAGGCCTTCGAGATCGTTGAGCAGGAAGTAGCGCCAGCTGTGTAAGCTATCTTGCGTGCATAACACGAAATGGTGGCTGATTTCGCCCTATGCGAGCTGGGGCTCACCGAATGCGCGGAGACGATCACGCGCTTGCCACGAGGCGGTCAACGCGAGAAAGAGAGCCCTGCTGTCGCGGTCGCAGGGCAGGCGCGCGTGTAAATAGGAAACTCTCGGTCGCGGACTTTGTTCCCATTGTCCTGTCCCCCAAAAGCCCGCCAGCACACGCGGGGAACTTGGAAGTTGAAAGTTGCGAAACGAGAGGCAGGAAGAAAATCGCTGTTCCTCCAGGTCAAGCGAGCGACCTCTCTATTGGTTCCCTCACCGAGATCCACCACCGTCGCCGGCCTTCATCCCGACACGCAAGCGCTCGCGGCGGGCAGCACCTTCAGCTTCTTCCCGGCTCGAGATTGGCATCATGAAACCTTTTGATTTTTAAGCCGTTGTCGCGCTTATGTCAGACGCTGAATTAGATCAGAAATCGGTCGACGGCTCCGAGCAGCACAGTGCCGAGAGATCGCGCCAAGAGAAGGCATCGACTGACGAGGGCGCGCTGCCCCCAGAAGTCGTCGAACCCGACCCAGAGCTGACGCCCGAGGAGGCCGAGCGGGCGCGCAAGAGATATTTGCTGACGCGCTTCTGGATCAGCGCGCGCGGTTACTGGGGCCGCGGCGGGGAATGGCTCGCGTGGCCGTGCTCAATTGGGCTGCTCGCCTTAATCGTCACCAATGTCGGCTTCCAGTATGGAATCAATATCTGGAATCGCGCAATCTTTGACGCAATTGAGCAACGCAATGCCCATACCGTATATTTCCTCAGCGCCGTGTTCCTGCCCCTCGCGCTCGGAAGCGTCGCTCTTGTCGTTACACAAGTCTTTCTCCGCATGCTGATCCAGCGCCGCTGGCGTTCCTGGCTAACGACCGCGCTCATCGGGCGCTGGCTCGCCAACGGCCGTTACTATCAGTTGAATCTCATCGGCGGTGACCACAAGAACCCGGAAGCCCGCATTTCCGAGGATTTGCGGATTGCGACCGAGTCACCCGTCGACTTCATCGCTGGTGTCATTTCCGCATTTCTGTCGGCCTCGACCTTCATCGTGGTGCTCTGGACGATCGGCGGGGCCTTGACCCTGACAATTGCAGGTTCGACCGTCACTGTTCCTGGTTTCCTTGTCATTACCGCCGTTTTCTATGCGGCTATCACGTCCAGCTCGATGGCCGTCATCGGCCGCCATTTCGTCCACGTTTCCGAGGTCAAGAATCAGGCGGAAGCCGAATTTCGCTACACGCTGACGCACGTGCGGGAAAATGGCGAAAGTATTGCCTTGCTGGGCGGCGAGGAGGAGGAACGTAGCGACCTCGACAAGACGTTTACCCATGTTCTTCGCCAGTGGGCGCTCCTTTCACGCCAACACATGCGCACAACGCTCGTGTCCCAGGGGTCGAGCCTGCTTGCGCCAGTCGTACCCCTTCTCCTTTGCGCACCAAAGTATCTCGAAGGCAGCATGACGCTTGGACAGGTGATGCAGGCTGCCTCTGCCTTCGCCATCGTTCAGAGCGCGTTTGGATGGCTGGTCGACAACTATCCGCGTCTTGCCGATTGGCACGCCTGCGCTCGGCGCGTCGCTTCGCTGATGATGTCGCTCGACGGCCTGGAGCGCGCCGAACAGAGTGATGCCTTGGGGCGCATCCAGCACGGTGAAACTGAAGGCGATGCGATGCTTAGCCTCAATGATCTCTCGGTGTCGCTTGACGACGGTACCGCCGTCGTCAAGGAGACCCAGGTCACGGTCGAACCAGGCGAGCGGGTCCTCGTGGCCGGAGAGTCCGGTTCGGGCAAGAGCACGCTGGTGCGGGCCATCGCAGGCCTTTGGCCGTGGGGTGACGGCAGCGTCAACTTTCATGGCGACAGACGACTGTTCATGTTGCCGCAGCGGCCTTACATCCCCTCCGGGACGCTTCGCCGGGCGGTTGCCTATCCCGGCGCCGCCGATAGCTGGCCGCTCGATAAGATCAAAGCGGCTCTCGACAAGGTGGGACTCGACTATCTGAACGACAGGATCGAGGAAGAGGCGCCATGGGACCAGACGCTGTCGGGTGGTGAAAAACAGAGGCTCGCGTTTGCGCGCCTCCTGCTACACCGTCCGGATACGATCGTGCTGGATGAGGCAACGTCGGCACTCGATGAGAAAAGCCAGGACAAGATGATGGAGATGATCATCCATGAATTGCCGCAGATCACGATCATAAGCGTAGCGCATCGAGCTGAGCTGGAAGCCTTCCACAGTCGCAAAATTACATTGGAACGGCGGGAGGGCGGCGCAAAGCTTGTCAGTGATATTGATCTTCTCCAGCGCAAGAGAAAGCGGAATTTGCTTTCGCGCCTTGTCGAAAACCGGCACTCCCGGCCGAAAGGCAGTACGACGCCCGGATAGCAAGGGCAGGGATCATTCCAAGATAAGCTCGCTGAGCGGGAACTCGCGTCTGTGACCCGATATGACAAGGATGCCTTGTGGCACCAGTTCAACTTGACGGCATCCCGAAACCTCATTTTGCCGACATGGCCGTTGAGTGCGGCGTGGTGGAGCGGCCAGGTTATCTTCGGTGCAACAAGTTGGCCGAAGCCGTAGATCGCTCAACGCGCAGGCCAACGGCCCGCCCATGCCTGCACTGATCCTTACCGGTTGCCGCATCGACGCTTCGGGAACACTTGGCGGTGAAGCCCGTTACTTCCTCATCCACAATAGGAGGAAATACAATGGATTGGAATCGCGTCGAAGGAAACTGGAAGCAGATGAAAGGCAAGGTCAAGGAGCAGTGGGGCAAGCTTACGAATGACGACCTTGATCAGATCGCCGGTAAGCGCGAACAACTGGAGGGCAAGATCCAGGAGCGCTACGGCATCGAACGCGACCGAGTTCGCCGCGACATCGATGAGTGGTACGGAAACCAGACCTGGCACTAGATTTTAGCGGGCCCCGGGCTTCCGGGCCTTTTCTTTCTGAACTCTCCAGTCTTTGCCAACGCCTCGACCGTTTTCGCCTCGTTTGGCGAGCGCGAGTTGCCGACGGCAATCGACGGTGAAGCCCGGCCATGCCGACCAAGGGCCCAGCCCGATGCGATGACCGTCCGAGAGGGGCTAGGCTGTACCGGACTTCAACGATCTCCGTTATCCGAATTCTGCATACAGCGTCGGCGCGTCTACTCGCGCTACGCCCGCAATCGGTCGGATGTCGGCGTCGCCACGGTGTTCGGCTTCCTCGGCGTGCCTGCTCGTGTTGGTCACGATCCTGTCCTACGGCGTGCTGTTGCGCCCTGATCTCGCCCCCCTTCGCAATCCTTCGATGGCGGGCGTGCTGCAGGCCGTGGTTGGCCGGTGGGGCGACGTCTTCGTCAGCATCGGCCTGCTGATTTCGGTCGCTGGGGCATATCTCACGTGGGTGCTCCTCGCGGCTGCAATCCTCTATTCCGCCTCGAACTACGACACCATGCCGCGCTTTCTTTCCCACGAAAACAAGAACGGCGTTCCTTCGATGGCCCTGTGGCTTACCAAGTCGTCCAGATCTTTCTCGTGTTGACGCTGTTTGCAGAATACGCTTTCCATCTGGCGCTTGAGTTAACGAGCTCGATGATCCTGGTCCCCTATATCCTGGTCGCGGCCTACGGGCTCCACCTGGCCCTGACCGGTGAAACTTACGATCGCGACCCTGAGGGACACACGGGCGATCTTCTGCGGGCATCCATCGCCGTGCTGACGACTGCCACGGCGCTGATCTAGGCTTTCACTGGCTACCGCGATGCAAAAAGCGGATCACAACGTCGTGCCGTTGCCCGGACGAGCACCCAAAGGCTGTGCCTGTCCAGCAGGCCGCACCTGGACTCGCCAAGGACACCGGCGCGTCGCCAGCATGTTGTCTACGGCGTGTGTACATTTAGGATTTACCGGCGTCCGGAATGACAATGGTTGTATTCCTCATTCAGGAAGCTCAGGCCGTGCTCAAAGGTGGCGCATCAACGGATGACCTATGTTAAAAGGTGAGATAGGACATCAGGGAACAGTTCTCACGTTTCGTCCGGAGGACCAATGGACGCTGCTATACTCATGACCGTAGATCATTGTTATCAATCGATCGCCGGGCGCCAGCGGTTTAATCCACACCCTCAGGCCATGTGCAGCGCCCTACATAAAGTTCGTCCACTCCGGGCGGATTTCTGGATGTACTTGACATAGCGATTTCGATTTGGTGCGAGCGACGGGGATCGAACCCGTATACCTTGCGGTGAGGGATTTTAAGTCCCTTGCGTCTACCAGTTTCGCCACGCTCGCGCAGGCATCTCCTTCAACGACTGAGGCGATTCAGTCAAGAGCGACGCGGCTCCTCATGTTTGCGCGGGACGCGCTGCAATACGGACCCGATTCAAAAGGCAACCGGCAAACACGCCGGCGGATGCGCCGACAATCTTGACCGCGGCGTCGTGGAAGCGCGCATGGCGCGTCGGCGACAGGTATTGCAGATACTCGACTGCCAAGGCGCCGGCGGCCAGGAGAAGCGCGACCGCGATCCAATGCCGCGGATAGGCGAGCGCGAACATGAAGCCGGCCAACGAATAAGCCAGAGCGCGGTCGAGATTGACTGACGTGACCGTATGCGGGCGCAACCCGATCGGCGACAGGGTGACGAAAATAATGGCCGCGAAAAGCAGCCAGGCAATCGGTCTTGCAAATTTGCTTGGGATCATCCGGGCGATGTAGCCGCATTGCGAGCGAATTGATAGCGCACAATCGCGTTATTGCGCGAACGGCGGCAGCCGATACAAAAGATGACTTCGCAAGTGGAGAATATTGGCGGATATGGGCTTTTTCCCGTTGCGCGCTTATGCCATAGCGGGGGTCGGTAACAGCAATGGACGAACGATTGTGACCAGACAGGATGTCGAGAGCGCCGAGGCGGCCATGCGCAGCCTATTTCCAGCAACGCCACTGCAGCTGAACGAGCACCTGTCGGCGCGCTATGGCGCCGACATCTGGCTGAAGCGCGAAGACCTTTCACCCGTGCGTTCCTACAAGATTCGCGGCGCCTTCAATTTCTTCCGCAAGGCGATCGCCGAGGGTGCTGGCGGCAAGACCTTCGTCTGCGCCTCGGCCGGCAATCATGCCCAGGGCTTTGCCTTCGTCTGCCGCTATTTCGGCGTGCCTGGCGTTGTCTTCATGCCGGTGACAACGCCGCAGCAGAAGATCGACAAGACGCGCATCTTTGGCGCGGAGTTCATCACCATCAAGCTGACGGGCGACTTCTTCGATCAATGCTACAAGGCCGCCCGCGATCACGTCGAGGCGATCGACGGCGTCATGGTGCCGCCGTTCGACCATCCGGATATCATCGAAGGCCAGGCGACGGTTGCCGCGGAAATCCTGCAGCAACTGCCCGAAGGGACCACACCTGATATGGTCGTCATGCCGGTCGGTGGCGGCGGACTGGCGGCTGGCATCACTCGTTATCTCGATGATTTTGTGCCAAAATCCGGCTTCATCTTCACGGAGCCGGCCGGCGCGCCGAGCCTGAAGCGAAGCATCGAAGCAAGGCAGGTGGTGACGCTCGCGAAGGTTGACAATTTCGTCGACGGTGCGGCCGTTGCGCGGATCGGGGATCTGAACTTCGCCGCCCTGGAAGGCTTTCCCACCGAGCAGGTCATGCTGATGCCGGAAAACGCCATTTGCGTGACCATCGGCGAGATGCTGAACGTAGAGGGAGTCGTCCTCGAACCGGCGGGAGCACTATCGCTGACCGCAATTGCCGCGATGGATCCGGAAGTGCTGAGAGGCAAGACCGTCATCGCCGTTGTCTCCGGGGGCAACTTCGATTTCGAACGCCTTCCCGATGTCAAGGAGCGCGCAATGCGCTATGCCGGATTGAAGAAGTACTTCATCCTGCGGATGCCTCAGCGACCCGGCGCCTTGCGCGACTTTCTGAACCTGCTTGGCCCCGACGACGACATCGCCCGTTTCGAGTATCTCAAGAAGACGGCTCGCAATTTCGGCTCGGTATTGATCGGTATTGAGACCAAGGCGCCCGAGAATTTCGCGCAGCTCATCGCGAACTTCGAGAATGCGGCCATCGGCTTCGAGGACATCACCGAAAACGAGATCCTCGCAAACCTCATCATTTAACTTTTCCGGCACGCGCTGCCATGATAAGGCGAAATATGGCTTCGATCTTCTCCAGTATTTTCTCAATGTTTTCAGGCGGCGGCAAATCGCCTGACGCGCCGGTTGGCGTCTCTTCCGAGCCGCAGCTCTATGGGGACTGCACGATCTATGCCGAGCCGCAAAAGGAAGGCGGCCAGTACCGCCTTGCCGGCCGGATCGAGAAAACTGTCGGGGACGAGGTCCTCGTACGCAATTTCATTCGCGCCGACATGTTCGGATCTTCGGATGATGCGATCGAGTGCACGGTGCGCAAGGCGCAGCAGATCATTGACCAGAACGGGCCGTCATTGTTCAACGACGGCGCAAAAGTTCGCCAGGTCTGATTCGCTTTCCGCGGCGTCGGTAGGACGATACTAATACTCACGCAATCTTAAAGGATTACGAGGAATCTTGGTGTCCGCAGCCTTGCAGGACAGCCACGTGCCTTACGACAAACACAGACCACCGCTCATGTTCGCCGCCATTAATTGCTGGTGTGGTGGACCGCCTCTGGATGCGCGCTGGCTGGTGAGAGGGGCAGCTGATGGAAGCCTTTAACCTGCTGCTGTTTGCCATTGCCGCCGTTGGCTATTTCACGCTCATGGTGACGTTACTGCACTTCCGCCAGCGCCTCGGCCTGGGCATGTTTCTCACTGCCCTCGGTGTCATGCACTTCATGGAAACCTACCTGGCGGCAGTCTTTTATGTCGCGCTGCCGTTCGGCATTGCGTCGCCCGGTTCGTCGGTATTCTTCACTGGCAAGCTGATGATGATTCTCATGCTGTATCGGCAAGAGGACGCTGCTACCGTTCGCCAACCGATCTACGGCCTGTTTGTCGGCAATATCCTGACGGTCGCAGTAGCGTGGCTGATGCAACTGCATACGCCGATCGAGCTCCCTCGGGGCGACAGCGCGAACTTCGATTTCCTCAAGGAAATGGGATGGCTCATGGTTTGGGGGACGACGCTCCTCTATCTCGATTCCATCGGCATTATCCTGCTGTACGAGCGCCTCGGTCGCTTCCTGAAGCACTGGATCATCGTGCGCTTTATGATCTGCGGCTTCGTCATCCTCACATTCGATCAGATCGGGTTCTTCGGTGCGCTCCACTACTTCCTCGAGATTCCTGCCTCTGCCTTCTGGGACGGATGGAAGGGCAAGATGTTTGCCGTCTGCATCTATGCGTTGCTCTTCGCCGTCTACGAAGTTTGGATACGGCGTGAAGGCATTCCCGCGAGCGTGCGGCCGATCAGTGATGTCTTCAGTGACCTGACCTTCCGGGAGCGTTACAACGATCTGCTTGATCGTACCGGCAGGGACGTGCTGACGGGGGTCTACGATCGCGCGCGAATGGAGATGGAAGCGCCGGTCATGGTTCGTGAAGCACTGCGGCAGGGACACTCCGCCACTGTCATCATTCTGGACGCGGACCATTTCAAGGAGGTCAACGACCGCTTCGGGCATCTGCAGGGAGATGAGGTGTTGAAGGCGATCACGCTTCGTCTCGGCAGCATTTTGCGATCGGCCGACCGTGTCTTCCGTTTTGGCGGTGAGGAATTCGTCGCGGTCTGCCCGGCAACCGACCATGCCGAGGGAATGGGGCTGGCCGAACGCTTGCGCTGGACGATCGCGAATAGCGTCAAGACGCCGGATGGCGAGCCCGTGACCGTCAGTATCGGCGTGGCGACAGCCGATACTGACGGCGCGAGCTTCACAACGGTTCTTTCGGCCGCCGACCAGAGGCTCTACCAGGCGAAGAAAAGCGGCCGCAATTGCGTGGTCGGCAAGTCCGGACTCGAGAAGTTCGATTAGCCGATCGATGCGCGGAATATTCTGGCGCCGGACGGGGCGCTCGTCGCGCCGCCATCGACCACAATTTCAATCCCTGTGACGTTGGTCGAATCGCTTGACGCGAAATAGAGCGCGGCCTTGGCAATTTCCTCCGCTTCGCTCATTCGGCCGAGCGGGCTCATTCCGCCCAGCCGGGCTTCAAGCGCCGACATTGCATCCGCCGTCGACGCCACCGGTTGCCAGATCGGTGTCTTGGTGCCGCCTGGCGTGACCTGGTTGACGCGGATGCCGCGCGGCGCAAGCTCGGAAGCCATATTGCGGGTCATGGCACGTACCGCACCCTTCGTCGCTGCATAGGCTGAATAGCCGGGCGCACCAAGCACCGCATGAACCGAGCCGTTTAGGATGACCGAGCTGCCGTCGTTCAGATGCGGCAATGCCGACTGGACCGTAAAGAAGACGGAGGTCAGGTTCGTGCTGATGATCGTGTTAAATTGCTCCAGCGACGTTCCACCAAGGGGAGTCGCACCGCCAATCCCGGCGTTTGCAAAGAGCACGTCAAATTTGCCGAACTTGGCGGCGGCTTCCGCAAAGGCCCGTTCCGTGGCCGCGACGTCCGTTACATCAAGCCTCAGCGCAAGCACGTTGCTGCCGAACGCCTTCACGGCGGCGGCGAGTGTCTCGGTATTCCGGCCGGTGATGATCACCTTCGCCCCTTCGTCGAGGAAGACCTTGGCAGTTGCAAGACCGATGCCGCTATTTCCGCCCGTGATGAGGGCGACCTTGTTCTGCAGACGCATTGCATGACTCCTCTTGGAAAATTGCGCTATCTGGATTACGATATGAATCCAGAAGGATTATGATCGTAATCTAAATCTGTCAACCGGTGTGGGGAGAGATTTTTATGGGCCACTCACAGCAGGACAAGCGCAAGACACACGAGCGGATCGTCGTAATTGCATCGAAGCGTCTGCGTGAGAAGGGGCTGGATGGCGTCGGCGTCGCGGATCTGATGAAGGAGGCGGGGCTGACCGTCGGTGGCTTCTACAAGCATTTTGCGTCCCGAGACGAACTGGTGGCCGAGGCAATGCAATCGGCCTTCGGCGCCTGGTCGGCGAAGGTTCGGTCGGAGGGGCGGACTCCAGAGGACATTCCGTTGCAGGAGTATGCGGCGATCTACCTGAGCGGAAAACACCGGGACGATACAGCCGGCGGGTGTCCCTTTGCGGCCCTGACGGCCGATCTGGCCCGCAGTGGCGAGAGGTGCCGATCGCTTGCGACAGATCAGCTGAAGACGAGCGTAAACAGCATGCAGGCGCGCATTGACGCCACCGATGAGGCAGAGGCTCGCAGCAAGGCGATCATCATGTCCTGTCTCATGAGTGGAGCGCTGGGCCTTGCACGGATATCGAACGATGAAGCCTTTGGCGACGAGATCCTCGACACCGTGAAGGCCTTCGTGAACGAGTTCGGCACAAAATGAAAACGGCCGGTGAGAACCGGCCGTTTCAACATCGATTTCGACACCGATTAGGCGGCGAGGGCGATTTCCTCAGCGCGGGCCTTGGCAGCGCCAATTGCCTTCTCGGCAGCTTCCGGACCAAAGGCGAGGCCTTCGACGTAGATCGTTTCGACGTCGGTGATACCGAGGAAGCCGAGGACCGACTTCAGGTACGGTACAGCGTGGTTCATGCCTGCTGCCGGGCCCTGCGAATAGACGCCACCGGAAGCAAGAACGACGTAGACCTTCTTGCCGGTGGCAAGACCAACCGGGCCGCTTTCGGTGTACTTGAAGGTAAGGCCGGCGCGGGCGACGTTGTCGATCCAAGTCTTCAGCGACGAGTAGATGTTGAAGTTGATGAGACCCGTACCGATGACAACCGTATCGGCTGCGAGCAGTTCGGCGACGAGTTCGTCCGACGTCTGCACGGCGTCGGCTTCCTCAACGGTGCGATCATCGGCAGGCTTGCGGATGGCTGCGGTGAAGAGATCATCGATGTGCGGCAGCGGATTTACACCTAGGTCGCGACGAACGACGGCGCTGCCCGGCTGCTGAGCCTTGATCTTTTCGGCAAGGTCAGCGGCGATCGTGGTCGAAAGAGAGTCTACACGCGGGCTGGAAGTCAAAAGCAGAATGGAAGGCATGATTGAATTTCCTCTCGAATTTGCGTTCGCGGCCGTTCTTGGGAGCTTCGAGCCGCTGTTTCGAAGCAGAAAATAGGACTGGCCGACTATCGAAAAAACTGTGATAATGTCGATCAAAATCATCGATAGATTGGATGGAAGATGCTTCCGAACCCCACACTCGACCAGTTGCAAGTGTTCCTTACCGTTGCGGAAATGGGCAGCTTTTCGGCTGCTTCGCGCACGCTAAATCGCGCTCAATCGGTCATCAGCTACACGATCGCCAACCTCGAGGCGCAGCTGGAGGTGCCCCTTTTCGAGCGTTCGGGTGCGAGGCAACCGAAGCTGACGGAGGCGGGCAGGGCACTCCTCGAAGACGCACGGCGACTCGTCTCGGATCTCGAGGTGATGCGCGCCCGCGTAAAGGGGCTGAAGGAAGGGTTGGAGGCCGAGGTCTCCGTCGCGATCAGTGTCATGGTGCCGTCAAAGGCGATGGTTGAGGTCCTGCGCGAGTTTCGCAACGAGTTCCCGTCCGTCGGGCTCAATCTGGCGGTCGGTGAACTCGGCGTGGTGATGGATCTCGTCTCAAACGGCAAGGCGACGATCGGGATCGGCGGCGCCATCCTGCAGCAGCATGATTCGCTTGTGACCGAGCGCATCGGCCATTCCTTCATGGTGCCGGTTGCGTCGAGCGCTCATCCTTTGGCGCGGTTGGGCCGGCCGTTGACGCTGGCCGATGTCCGCGACGAGACGCAGCTTGTTGTCACCGACCCTTCGGGATTGACCAAAGGTCGCGACTTCAATGTGCTTTCCTACAAGACGTGGCGCGTTAGCGATATCGCGACGAAGCACTCTCTTATTCGCGGGGGTCTCGGCTGGGGTGGTCTTCCGGCGTCGCTTATTCGAGACGAGTTGAGAAGCGGAGCGCTTGTACACCTGGATCTCCAGGCCTACGAGCAAGGCGAGTATCCAATTTATGCGATGCGACGAATCTCAACCCCGCCCGGACCGGCTGCCACCTGGATGGTTGACGCCTTTCGGTCCAGGCTTTCGCAATGCCCAAGCCATGCCGACTTCACCGCCGAGGTGGCGGAGTATGCAGCGCGCGATCTCTCCCTAGCGGCGGAATAGGCGAGGCGCAAGGGCCTCGCCGGGAGCTGAACGCCTAGAGAACCAGACGGAATTTGGCGAATCCATCGGTGCCTTCACCTGCGTCCTCGATCTTCACGCTTTTCACGTCAGCGAGGAACTGCTTGGCCTTCGGACCGCTCTGGAAGACGGCCGTCGTTCCCGGCAACGGTTTGAAGGTCCAGTTGCCGTCGGCCGACGGATTGATTGTGCGCTCTTCATGGACGAAGCGGACGATAACGTCACGATTGGTGTCCGGCGCCTGGAAGACGACCTTGTCGGCGGCGATTTCCGGAAACTTGCCGCCGCCGCCGGCGCGGTAGTTGTTGGTGACGACGACGAATTTCTGCTTGAGATCAATAGGCTTGCCGTCGAACTGCAGATTCTGGATGCGGTTCGCATCGGCATTGATCAACTTGCCGTCATCATCGAACCTGCGCGGTTGCGACAGGTCTATCTGGTAGGTGACGCCATCGATCACATCGAAGTTGTAGGATGGGAAGGCACTGTTCAGCAGGTCCGTGTCCTTCGATCCCGGTTTCACCTCGTTGAACATGGCGGCTGACATTTCCAGCCAATTCTTCACCTGTTCGCCAGTGATGGCGACCGCCTGAACCGTGTTGGGGTACAGGTAGAGATCAGCGACGTTCTTGATCGCGATATCGCCGGCGGGCACGTCGGTATAGTAGTCCGCGCCGCCGCGACCGCCGGCCTTGAACGGCGCTGCGGCCGACAGCACGGGCAGGTCCTTGTATTCGGTGTCGGCAAGCATCTGCTTGATGTACCAGGTCTGTGCCTGGCTAACGATCTGGACGGATGGGTCGTCGGCAACGAGCGCGAAATAGGAATAGAGCGGGGCCGATGTCTTGCCGACCGGAGTGCGCACGTAGGCAAGGGTGGCCTCATGCTCAGCCTTCGCAGCTTCGATGACGTCCTTTTTGTCGGCGACGTCGGCGATGACTTTCTTCTTATCATCGCGGTGGTAGATCGGCCGCGCTTCCGAGGTGAAGTCGACAATTCTCCAACCTTTGCCGTCCTTTTCCAGCAGGAGGTCAATGAGGCCGAGATGGGAGCCCCAGAAGCCCGCCATCACAGCAGGCTTGCCATGCAACGTGCCTTTCACCGGATCGGCATTCTGAATGCTATCCCAGGTCTTGGGACCGGGGAAGACGAGGTGCTGGTGCCCGGTAAAGATCGCGTCGATTCCATCGACCGCGGCAAGATGCAGCGATGCGTTCTCCATCTTCTCGGAGGGGGCCGCGCCGTCGATGCCGGAATGAGAGAGCGCGATCACGATATCCGCGCCTTCCTGCTTCATGACCGGCACCCAGGCCTTGGCCGCCTCGACGATGTCGCGCGTCTGCGCCTTGCCTTCGAGGTTCTTGATATCCCACAGCATGATTTGCGGCGGCACAAAACCGATGAAGCCGATCTTGATAGGGCTCTCGTTGCCGGCGCCGTCCTTGATTGTCTTCTCGACGATGAGATAGGGCTTGAAAAACAGCTCGTCCTTGGTCGGATCGGACGCGAGGTGGCCTTTGGTCAGGTTTGCGCAGACGAACGGGAAATTTGCCCCGTTCAGCACCTTGAACATGAAATCGAGGCCGTAGTTGAATTCATGGTTCCCGAGCGTGCCGACCGTGTAGCCGAGCGTGTTCATCGCCTTGATGACGGGATGTAGGTCACCGTCCTTCATCCCGCGTTGGTAGGCCATGTAGTCGCCCATCGGGTTGCCCTGCAGCACGTCGCCATTGTCGATCAGCAGCGAGTTGGCAGCTTCCGCCCGGATGTTGTCGATGATCGTCGCGGTGCGCGCCAGGCCCATCGTGTCGTTCGGCTTGTCGGAATAGTAGTCGTAGGGAAAGACGTTGACGTGAATGTCGGTCGTTTCCATCAGGCGAAGATGCGCCTGATTGGCGGCTGCGCGCGCGCTGAAAGGATGAAGAAGGATGAGCGCTGACGTGGCGGCCAGGCCGCCAAGCAACGAGCGGCGGGTCACTGGTGGCAGATCCAGAATGGAAGACATGAAAACTCCTTCGAAAATCACGCGTCGCCCAGCCATGGCGAGACTAGGGTGATTTGCGAAGGAGTAAACCCTGAAAATGACAGGGAATTATCGCGAGAGGACTGGCTTTACTTCCTTGTGGAAGAACCGGAAGTATGAGGCCACCTGCGCACGGGCATTGGAGTTCGGGTCGAACTGAATTCCGAGGCGACCATTATGGCTCCAGCGGATGATGCCGTGAAGCGTGCCGAGGTCTTCGGCGATGATTTGCACGCGGCTGCCGGCCGCGGCGTGGATCGGCGACCGGATCTCGACGGCAACGCCAGTAACCGACATATCGAGGATGCGAGCATCAACTTCTTTGGTGAGATAGCGGACCTTGCCGAATACACGGCAGGACCGCCGCTCGGCCTTTCGGGCAATGATATTCAGATTACGCTGCATGTTACGCTCCACCAGAACATGTAAGTGAAATCTACTGGAGGAACATTAAGAATGCTCTAATTGATCGATCTAGAATTGCGGAGAGCCCCGCTGCAAACGTCCTCTGCGCGCAACGACGTGTTCGCGCCACACGGTGAAAATGCCTGCCGCCACGACGATGGCGGAGCCAACGATCATGGTGAGGCTCAGCTTCTCGCTGTAGATCACCACGCCGATGATCGATGCATAGACGAGTTGCAGATATGTCAGCGGCTGCACGGCGGCAGCATCCAGCATATCGTAGGCCCGGATGAGAAAATAATGGCTCGAGATGCTGGTCAGACAGACAAGCGTCATCCAGCCCCAGTCCCACCCCGACATCCAGGTCCAATAGAAAGGGCCGACAAGCGTCATGGCGATGCCGCCGACGACACCCGTATAGAAGAAGCTCGTCATCGCCGAGTCGTCCCGACTGACAAGCCGCGTAGCGATGACGTAAAATGCGAATAGGAAGCATGAGAAGACAGCAAGCAGCAGCTTGACGTCGAAAAACTCGCCTTCCGGCTTCAGGATCAACAGCACCCCGACCAGACCCGCACCAATTGCCGTCCAGCGGCGCCAGCCCACCCGTTCGCCAAGGATCGGCATCGAGAGCAGCGCAATCAGAATCGGGGTTGCGGAAAAGATTGCCTGCGAGTGGGCTAGGCCGATCAGGGCGAAGCAATTGATGACAACGACAACCTGAGAGGCCAGCAAAACGCCCCTGAAGACCTGCAGGAGCGGCCTCTTTGTCTTGGCTGTCTGCTTGAGGCCACCCCTCATCTTGCAAGCAAGCGCAATGGTGAATGCGGCAAAGGCCCAGTAGCGGATCATGGTGATGAAGACGGGCGGATAGGCGGAGGCCAGGTGCTTCGAGATGCCGTCCTGCAGCGAGAAGATGGTGATCGCCAGCAGGACGAAAATATAGCCTTGGGTTTTGGATTTCATGCGTACGGGGTCTTATTGTGGGGGGATCAGGCAGAGGACGACGAAGCCGCTGCTCCGATTCTGCGACATTCTGCCGATTTCAGCTCTCTGTCAAAGCCCGACATTTGGCCTGTCGATGACTTCACGCAGGGCGAAGCTGGAGTTGATCTTTACGACATGCGGAAGCGCTGAGAGCCAGTCGCGATGGATGCGCTCGTAGTCCTCGAGGTCGCGCGCGGCGACGCGGAGAATGTAATCGTATTCGCCCGACATCAGATAACAAACCAAAACGTTCGGACAGCGTTTCACCGCGGCTTCGAATTCGGAGAGCGTCTTCGCAAATTGGCCCGACAGGGAGATGTGCACGATCGCGATCATCTTGTAGTCGAGCGCCTTGTGAGAGACGTGGGCGTGGTAGCCACGGATGACGCCGCGCTTCTCCAGTATATCAAGCCGCCGAGAGCAAGCCGATGGCGACAGTCCAACCTTGGCTGCAAGGTCGGCATTGGTAATGCGGGCGTCGGACTGAAGCGTCTTCAGAATCGCAAGATCGATGGCGTCGGGTTCTGACATTCGAAGAACTTTCGATTATTTGCTCTAATTCGCAATATTCTTCGAAAATCACCCGCTGCGCAAACCTTCTTTGCAAGGACATTTCGCGGGTGTGGTGGTTGGATTTCCCGGTCAAAAACACTCCGCGAAGCGGACATAATGAGAGAGGAACGCTCAATGCGTGTCGGTTGCCCGAAGGAAATCAAGAATCATGAATATCGTGTCGGACTGACACCTGCATCCGTTCGTGAATATGTCGCCCATGGCCACGAGGTCTGGGTTGAGACCAAGGCGGGCGCCGGCATCGGTGCTGATGACGCGGCCTATGCGGCCGCTGGCGCAAAGATTGCCGCCTCGGCCAAGGAAATCTTCGAGAAGTGCGATATGATCGTCAAGGTCAAGGAGCCGCAACCCTCCGAGTGGGCGCAGCTTCGCGATGGCCAGATTCTCTACACCTATCTTCACCTCGCGCCCGACCCGGAACAGACCAAGGGTCTCCTTGCGTCCGGCGTCACCGCTGTTGCCTATGAGACGGTAACGGACGATCGGGGCGGTCTGCCCCTCCTTGCGCCGATGTCCGAGGTGGCCGGACGCCTGTCTATCCAGGCTGGCGCGACCGCCCTGCAGAAGGCCAATGGCGGGCTGGGTATCTTGCTCGGCGGCGTTCCCGGCGTGCTGCCGGCGAAGGTCGCTATTATTGGTGGCGGCGTCGTCGGCCTGCATGCCGCCAGGATGGCCGCGGGCCTCGGCGCCGAAGTCAGCATCCTCGACAAGTCACTGCCGCGTCTCCGCCAGCTTGACGATATCTTCGGCGGTCGCGTCCATACGCGCTATTCCAGCATTCAGGCTCTGGAAGAAGAAGTTTTCGCGGCAGACCTCGTCATTGGGGCCGTGCTCATTCCGGGCGCCGCCGCGCCGAAGCTTGTGACCCGCGAAATGCTGTCGGGGATGAAGCGAGGCTCTGTCATCGTCGACGTTGCCATCGACCAGGGCGGCTGCTTCGAGACGTCGCATGCAACGACCCATTCCGAACCGACCTACGTTGTCGATGACGTGGTGCACTACTGCGTCGCCAACATGCCAGGCGCCGTGCCGGTCACCTCGGCACATGCCCTGAACAATGCAACGCTGGTTTATGGTCTGGCGCTGGCCGATCGCGGCCTGCGTGCGATTGCAGAAGATCGTCACCTCAGGAACGGTCTCAATATCCACAAGGGACGCGTCACCAATAAGCCGGTGGCCGAAGCGCTGGGCTACGAAGCCTATGCTCCGGAAAGCGTACTAAACGTGGCGTAATTCCCATCACGTTACGTGAGGCAGGCTGGTCGCATTCTCCTGCGACCAGCCATCATCTGTCTATACGGCATTGATAGCAGTTATTGCGTGCCGACCGCACATGCACGTAGGCAATCTCAGGCCGCTCGAGGAGCTGGGTGGCATAGGAGCGGATATCGGGTGTCAGAGTTACCGCGCCTGTGCCGTACACGATTCGGTTATCGGCATTGTAACCGCGCACGATGAAATCCGGGCTGGTCAGAACCGGCGGCAGGACCTCTTCTGCGGCATAGCGCTCGCAGGGCTCCTTGTGAAGAAAGACCGGACCGGTCTCAGCATAGGGCTGAAGCTCCGGAAACGGCCGGTAGGCGAAGACCAGCAATTCCTCGCCGGCATCGATATTCTTCAGGCAATGACGGCAGGGATGGCCAGGCCCGTCGGAGACCATCGTCTCGGGCAAGAAACCGTAGGCGTCTGTACCGCCGTTCCAGAGATTCTCCGCGTTGGCGGTGGGCATGGCGGAAAAGCGGATGTCGGTCATGGCGGATCTCCTTGATGATTGCCAAGAGATGCGCCTTTATCGGGGTAGAAACCACCCGATTCCTGCCAGAGCCCTCGAGGGCTCCAGCTCCTGGCCGACTCACCAGTCCTTCTTGCTCAACTCCAGAAGTTCCTTGTCGCTGAGCGGCCGGACGATGCCCGAACCGGTGGAGACCGGTGAAAAGCCGAACATCTGGTAGAGCTGCAAAGCGCGCGGGTGATCAAGATCGTTGGTCGTCGTCGTCACCCGCTTCGGATTGAGCGTCCAGATCGCGTAGAGCGCCTGCAGCAGGAACCACTTTCCGATCCCCAGACCAAGCGCATGCTCGAACAGCCCGAAGTGGCTGAGCTCGATCGTGTCCTCATCCTCGACGAAGTACTCGTAGAAGCCAGCAGGCGCGCCGTTGACGTAGAGCACGCTGATATTGTTGCGTTTGTCGTGCAGCGACCTGGCCAAATCCTCGTCAAGCATCCGCAGCCGGTCCACCCACTGCCACCTGGCACCGACCTGACGGTAGAGATAGCGATAGAATGGCAGCGGAATGTCGGGAGCCCGCATGATCGCCGTCTGGATGTTGATCGGCACCGGAAGGCTTGCCTTCGGCGGTGCCGTCATTTCCAGGCGCGTAATATGGGCTTTTAGGGAAGAGGGGGGCTTCACCATCGTGTCAGGCTTTGACCGGTTCCGGCGGACCGGTGACAACAGGCGTGTCGTCCCGGCCACCCCATTCGCTCCAGGAACCGTCGTAGAGCTTGTTGTCGGTATGGCCGAGGGATTCCAGCGCCAGCGTGATGATGGCCGCGGTGATGCCCGAACCGCAGGACGTGACCACGGGCTTCGACAGGTCTACGCCCGCCTCCTCAATCGTCTGCTTGAGTTCCGGCAGGGATTTGAAGCGGCCCTGGGTGGCGAAGACACCCGATGGCAGGTTTCGCGCGCCCGGCATGTGACCGGAGCGCATGCCAGCGCGCGGCTCAGGCTCGACCGCTGCAAAGCGGCCCGCGCTCCTGGCATCCGCTATCTGCAGCGCGCCGCGTGCAACGATCTCCCGCATGGCATCGAGATTGACGACCCGCGAGGCGTCATAGGTGGGCTTGAAAACCTTTGGCTCGTGGCGCGGAACGGTTGCCTCAAGCGGCCGGCCCTCCGCTTTCCATCCGTCCAGTCCGCCATCAAGAACGTACACATTCCGTGCGCCCATCACGCGAAACAGCCACCACACACGCGGCGATGCGAACATTCCGATGCCATCATAGACGACGATATGATCGTTTTCCCCGATGCCGAGCTTGCCGACTTCGGTTGCGAAAAACTCTGGCGAGGGGATCGTGTGCGGCAGCAGTACGGAATGATCCGCGATCTTGTCCTGATCGAAGCGGATAGCGCCCGGGATATGGCCGGCCGCGTATTCGGCGTCGGCATCGCGCTTCTGCGCCGGCAGATAGAAGGACGCATCCAGGACGCGCAAATCCGGCTTGCCCAATTCCGCCTGCAGCCAATCGGCCGAAACGACGAAACGGCTCTTTTCTTCGCTCATTCTGCTCTCCCTGGGGCTTCAGGCTTCGTCGCCGGGAGCGCCGAAGCGAATACGGAAGCGACGGTTTT
Source organism: Rhizobium sp. RHZ01 (assembly GCF_014851595.1). NCBI lineage: Bacteria > Pseudomonadati > Pseudomonadota > Alphaproteobacteria > Hyphomicrobiales > Rhizobiaceae > Rhizobium > Rhizobium sp. RHZ01. The sequence continues at coordinate 152,978 of NZ_JACUZZ010000006.1, read as the reverse complement.
CCTTGCCCTTCTTTTCGATCTTGGCAATGTGAATCTGACCGACTTCCTGAGTTTCGGACACATGTGTGCCGCCGCAGGGCTGGCTGTCAATCGCAGAGTTTTCGCCGATGCAGACAAGGCTGACCCGACCGAGCCCGATCGGCGGACGGACGTTCTTGGATTTGACGATACCAGGGTTGGCAGCAAGCTCCTCGTCGGTGATCCACTGCAGGTAGACCGGATAGTTCTGCCGCACCAGTTCCATGAGTTTTTCGGTGACGTCGTCCTTGTCGATCGTCTGGGTCATATCGAAGTCGACACGGCTCTCATCCTCGCCGACAGCTGCACCCGTGATCGGATAGGAGCAGACGACGGAGAGCAGGTGACAGGCGGTGTGCATCCGCATAAGCTTGTAGCGGCGCGGCCAGTCGACATGCAGTACCAGCTTCTCGCCGACGGCCGGCTGTTCCTGGCCCTCGAGCGGCACATGCACGACGATGTCCTTGGTCGCTCCATGCTTCGTCTGCCCAAGCGTGATCTTGCTGCCATCGGCGCGCTCGAGGAATCCCGTATCGCCCGGCTGGCCTCCCGATGTCGCATAGAAGCAGGTTTGATCCAGCTCAATGCCCCCGTCGTCGTGAACGGCGGTTACCACCGCCTCGCATGTCGAAAGATAGAAATCGTCACGATAGAGGGCATTGACGGGCATGGGGTCTCACGCTGCTGGTTCGTATGGGATCTGTATGTCTTGCGTCTTGGCGAGCCACGCCGGAACCGGCAGGCCCTTCGACGTCAGGAAATCGGGGTTGAAAAGCTTGGACTGGTAGCGGTTGCCGTAGTCGGCGAGGATTGTCACGATGGTATGGCCGGGACCGAGCTCCTTGGCAAGGCGTACTGCGCCGGCGATGTTGATTGCCGTCGATCCGCCCAGGCACAAGCCTTCATGCTCGACGAGATCGAAGACGTAGGGCAGGGCTTCCGCATCCGAAATGCTATAGGCGAAATCGGGCGTGAAGCCTTCAAGGTTCGCTGTGATCCGTCCCTGACCGATCCCTTCGGTGATCGAGGAACCCGACGCTTTCAATTCGCGGTTCTTGTAGAATTCGTAGAGCGCGGCTCCGTCGGGGTCGGCCAGGCCGATCTTGATGTCCTTGTTGAATGCCTTGAGGCCGGCGGCCACACCCGCAAGCGTCCCGCCAGAGCCGACGGAGCAGATAAAGCCGTCGACTTTGCCGTTGGTATCGTTCCAGATCTCGCTGGCCGTCGTTTCGATGTGCGCCTGCCGGTTGGCGACGTTGTCGAACTGGTTCGCCCAGATCGCGCCGTTGGGATCCGTCTTCGCCAGCTGTTCGGCCAGCCTTCCTGAGACCTTCACATAATTGTTCGGGTTTTTGTAGGGAACGGCGGGCACCTCGACGAGTTCGGCGCCGAGCAACTTCAGCGCATCCTTCTTTTCCTGGCTCTGCGTCTCCGGGATGACGATTACGGTCCGGTAGCCGAGCGCCTTTGCAACGACCGTCAGGCCGATGCCGGTATTGCCGGCGGTCCCCTCGACAATGACGCCGCCCGGCCGCAGCACGCCCTTCTTCTCTGCGTCGCGAATGATGTAGAGCGCCGCGCGATCCTTGACCGACTGGCCGGGATTGAGGAATTCCGCCTTGCCGAGAATAGTGCAGCCGGTCGCTTCCGACGCACCCTTGAGCTTGATCAACGGGGTGTTGCCGATTGCCTCTAGAACGGAGGGATGGACGGTCATGGACTCTGCCTCTTTTGAACGCTTAGTTTAGGAACGGTCTTTTCCCTTCACAAGGCTAGGTTGGCAAGAAATGCTATTCCATCCCTTTGAGCGCAGCGACAAAATTAGACTTCGCTGCCGTCCAGGCACTCGAGCCAGAGCCGTTCGCCGGCCTTGTGATCCGGAGATTGACTTTCAGCGTAGGGATGACGACAAAGCAGTCTCTAGAAGAAAAAACAACCGAAACCGTCATGGTTCATGAGCATATCGACACGGTCGATGCGTTGATGGCGCATTACGTCGCCGGATCCCTTCCTGAGCCGGCACGCGTGCTGGTCGAATCGCATCTTGAAATGAAGCCCGATCATCGCTTGCTGGTGAGAGATCTGGAATCCCTTGCTGGGGAGGCCCTCGAGGAGACACCCGAAGCCGCAATGGGCGATCGCCAGGTGCGCCTCGCCGCGGTCTTCGCCTCTGCGCTGCCAGCTGAAAAGCCAGCCGACCTGCCGACAAAACAGGGGTTCTTCCCGAAGGCGATTCGCAACCTGGTCGGCTATGATGTGGATACGGTCCCCTGGAAGACGAAGCTTCCCGGCTTCAAGGAGTACTCGACCGATATCGATGGCTGCGAAGTCAGCCTGATGTGGATCAAGGCTGGCCGGGCTTTGCCTGCACACACCCACAAGGGCATGGAGCTCACCTTGATCCTGGACGGCGCGTTCAACGACAGTCGCGGCCATTTCGGGCCTGGCGACATCTCCGTAGCGGACGAGAGCGTCGACCACCGACCTGTTGCCGAAAAAGATCGTCCCTGCATCGCGTTTTCGGTTTTTGACGCGCCGATCAAGCTCACCGGCTCCTTCCCCCAGTTCATCCGAGACCTGATCGGCTGAAAGCAGCCACAATGGCGTGATATTCCCTTGAAACCGGGAGATGGCGAGGAACTCCCGGACCTGTTTTGACGTTTGGAAAACAGCCCGGAGGAGATGTGCCATGCCAGATTTCGTCGCCCGTCCCGAACATGGAATAGCCTGGATATCGGGCGCGAGTTCCGGAATCGGGCGAGCGTTGGCATTGAAGCTCGCCGGAGACGGATACAAGGTCGCCGTCACCGCTCGCGACCACGAGAAGCTTGCGGAATTGCAGGCCGAGGCTTCGGACCTACCCGGCAGCATCATCGTGCTCGACGGCGATGTCACCAACGCCGAAGACATGGAGCACGTGCTTGCGTCAATCGAATATGAACATGGCGCACTTGCGCTGGCGGTTTTCAATGCGGGGGTCTATTTCCCCGTCCACGCGGAAGAACTGAAGCTCAGCGATTTCGAGCAGAGCTTCGCGGTCAATCTGCAGGGTGTCGTGAATTGCCTCATCCCGGCCGTGCGGCACATGAAGGCCAAAGGGCAGGGGCAGATCGCCGTCGTTTCATCGGTATCAGGCTATGGCGGCCTGCCGACAAGCGCGGCCTACGGCGCGACCAAAGCCGCCTTGATCAACATGGCCGAGAGCTTGAAATTCGATCTCGACAAGATGGGCATCCGCATTCAGCTCATCAATCCGGGCTTCGTCGATACCCCTGCGATTAAGAAGAACAAATTCTCGATGCCCTCGCTGGTCTCGGTCGAGGAGGCCGCCGAACAGATTTCGGCAGGACTCAAGTCTCAACGCTTCGAGATTACCTTCCCGAAGCGCTTCACCTACATGATGAAGCTCGTCAATTTTCTTCCCTACGGGCTCTATTTCTGGCTGGTCAATCGCTCGACGGGATGGCGGGAGCGACCGCTTGAAAAGCACGCCCGTCCGGCGATGCCGCATCCTGCGGAGTGATGTTCAGTTTCCAGGCAAGGACGAGGCGGATGACGGCCAGACAGGAGGTCATCTGCCTAAAAGGGCCGCCATCCGCTCTCGTCAGCTCCGCGAATAGACGTCCTGGCGAACGTCTATGTTCTAGTGCGGAAGTCTGCTCACAATCGAAATAACTCGAACTCCCAACGGCCGTTTGAAGCGCTCATCAAAACCAAATAGGCGAATGCGCTCCAATGTCGACCAAAAACGCTCGCGCCTTTCGGCAGGAGAATGGCGCAGTCTAATCAGAAACAAAAGTCTCTGACCAGTGACAATTCAGCTTCTGGGAGCGGTATTGCCACCGTGGCTTCCTCCGCCGAGCGGGTCGGCAGTACAAAAGGGGAAGGGCCGGTTACACCGGCCCTTTGGAAATCAACGATGTGTCAGATCAGTCGTCGCTTTCGCGGCAGGCGTCACTGATGGATACGCCGCTCTCGCTACCACGGGTATCAACACCCGAATTCGCTTGCGGCATGCCTCGGCAATCCAGCGCCTCGGCTGTGGTGTCATGCTCGGCGTTGTCATCGGGTCAACCGGAGCGACAGTGATCGGATGCGTGCCGTTTCACTGCTCGTTTAGTCGCCGGGGTAGGTGCTGGAGCTCGGATTTTTCGAGCCGCCATTGGTCGGGCCGATTGGGTCGGGAACGGATTGGGCAAAAGCGGAGGTCGCCAGACCAGCGGCAAAAATCGCGCGGATTTTTCACCGGTCGCCCAACCTTCGCGGGCTATTTCTTCTGCAGGTAAAATTGTTCCGATGCTGAGCCGAAGCCTGTATGCGCGAGGTGTTAGGAGGAGCATCTAGGGCTGAGCTCTTCGATCTCATTTTCCGGGAACTACACCAATGGCTGGCGTGGTCATTACCTGCTCCAACAAAAGCAGCGCGCCGGCTGACTTTATTGCGAAGTCCGCAGCGCGCAGCCGTTCATCGGAGGTTGATGCCTGTTAACCCAGGCTCGCAGCCTGAAAGGATGATCCGATGATGAAGAAGATTTTGGCCGCACTCGCAGCCATGGTCCTGGCTGGATCTTTCGCCCTGCCGCTAAACGCCGCGCCAATTGGCGTGCCGAAAGCAGCACCTATCCACACCGCCGACGTCGAGCAGGTCAAGCACCGCGGCCACGGTAACGGATATGCGAATGGCCACTGGAGAATCGGCGGTACGCTTATCGCGACTGTCGGTATTACGGCTCGTGCTACCGTCCGCGGTATTACGGCTATCCCCGATACGGCTATCGCGACTATTACCCCTACAATCGTAGGTCAGGTGTGAGCCTGTATTTTAACTTCTAGTCAGCAGTGCCACGGGCGCCAACCGTGGCACCCACGAAAAGAAGCCGTCGGCGCGAATGTCGGCGGCTTTTCTTTGAGAATTGCCACTATCATCGACCGTATTCGACAGAGAATGTCACATCGACCTCGTAACCGAAGTCATCGCCGGTCGTGGTCGTGGGGCATCGCAGCTTTACAGTTCTGCTCGATACGGTCTCCCTGGACCCGGTCGGCAGCGAAAGTTTCATTAGAAAGTTTCCGGCTCCCTCATCCGACTCCAGGGGGGCATCATGCTCCAAGCCCCACGATCCCACCCAAATATTTGGGCGGTCCGTTGGGATCGATGCAAATGTATTCTCGACATAAGCGAATCCGATTGAATACGGGCGACCGGTTTCCGGCCAATCGTCAATATCCATCGTTGGGAGGTGGAAATCCTGCAATATGTTCATTGCACGGTGGTCATCGCCTGCGGAAACACGAAATCAAAACTCCCCTTCACCAACGCTGGATGGGTCGCCATCATTGAGAATGCGCATCTGGGGGAATTGCACCGTCACCCTCCGCCCGAGCGTCGCGAAGCTGCTCGTCAGCACGTCCCAGTTTCCGCCGGGATCGACGACCATGATCGTGAAATGAAAGGGGTTTCCGGGCACCAATGAATCCAATGTGACGTGATGCGTTCTGCCAGAACTGGGAGTGATTTTTATCCTACCGACCGGGTCTCGGAGGACTGGGATCCAGCTGTCAAAACTTGGCGGCTCCATGGTTGCTCCAACGAATACAATATCCGTATGAACGGTTGTCTCGATGTGTGTACATGGAAGGTGCCGCCTGATCCGTTCTCACCGTCGGGTATGAGATCGGTTGTTTTCGGCGCGCCTGGCACCGCTGTTATGGTGCCAGTGCAGCGGACATGTGGGTCTGAGAGGCGGCCAGACCCATTTTCAAAGATGCCGACAACATACTTTTCTCCCGGCGCGATCGGCACAGCGTAAGTGCCGCTCAGCTCTGCCTTGTCTCCCTCGCCGGTCAGAATCTGGAGATCGGGACGCGACCACCGAGATCCTGGTCTTTTCTCCCAAAGTTCTTCTATGGCGTCTTTTTCGTAGAGGATCGTCCCTAAGCCGTGGGACGGGGCTGGAAAGTGGCTGTTATCGATGACAAGAACACCCACTGACCTCCCAGGGGAATGCATCTGTCCGCTTCGCTACTACGACGCCAGTTCCGAAGTATATTGCTGATTCCATGCTGCAGATCCCCAGTTTCAATACATCTATGGTCGAACGGTGAGCAGCGGACGCAAATTTTCTGATTCCACCACAGCCTGGCGTGGACGTCGTAGAAGATTATCCACAGGAACCAATCGGCCAAACGCGATTTCAAAAGTGGGGAAAGAAAACGCCTGCTTTTGGAATATCAACAAAAGCAGGCGTTTATCTCTGAAACTGGCTCCCCGGGCCGGATTTGGCTCCTCTTTGTAAGCCGGTGGAGTTTCCTTGTATTGCGGCCTGTTTCGACAATTTCTGATCTGCTGGCGCCTGATATGTAGTCCAAAAAGTAGGACGAAAAGTAGTCTGATTATTGCGGTGCTGCTCCCAACAATTTTTGGATGCGCTCCAGTTGGCTGCCGGATCTGGTTTCCTGCCTCTGCTTAGCTGCCAGATACTCCCGCTCGCAGCGATCGAGGATTGGCTGCGCGATCGGGCCTTTTCGATCTACGAGCTTGGCGGCAAAGATGAGCATCTCGCCAAGCCGCTCAATCGTGATCTCTTTCGCTGGGGCTCTAATGGCCATCAAGCTTCCTCGCAAATCAGTGCTCGCTTTGCCTGTTCGCGACGAATGGCATTGCGTTTTCGGGTCACCATTTCCAGATGATCGGGATGGGGACGGACGCAGAGCCGGTTTCGGCAAACGTGGTCCAGTTCCTTCTTGCCGGGGATGTAGCCGTGCTCGTTGGTCCACATGACAATGTGAACCGCGACTGTCTGTCCGGCTAAAGCCATTCGTGGATATCCGGCTCCGCGGCCTTCTGTTCCCGACGTAGGGCCCGTCCAGATCCAGCAGCCGGTATCTTCGTCCGTACGCACGCGAGCCATGACCTTCTCACGAATGTTGTCGCGCCGGCTCATCAGGCCCAGAACTCCAGTTCGTGCTTGAGATCGGCATAGATCGACGAGTAGCGCTGGCCGTCGTCCTCCTCCGTGAGGCATTCGGTTGCAATCTTCGCGGCGTCCAGAAGCTTCTCGACGACATCGATCTCGCCGAAGGTTCCGTTGATGTCTGCTCCCTCGCGGCTGAAGCGCAGAAGCTCAGTCACGGCTTCTGACGCCTGGTGAGCTGCGGCGGTTGCGTGCGACTGCCGATCGGCGTCAGACATGTTGTAGATATCCACGGTCATGCGGCATTCCTCTTCCAAGCCTCAAACTCGGCGCGCAGATCGAACCATCGGTTGCGGGCGCCGGCGTCGGTATTCAATTCGTTGCGGCTGTCGATCTTCAGGAGGTAGCGAACGTGCGAGTCCACGCGGACCGCGTCGCTGACTTCGGTCGCTCCCTTCGCTTCCAGCAGGAAGCGACGGAACATCTGATCGTTTGATCGCATAGCGCACTCGGCCGCATAGTTCGCGTTCTTGTGCGCGCGCTCTGCCTGCTGAAGCTGTTGCGGCTTCCAGCGCCGGATCTCGGCGAATGCTTCCTGAAGCAAGCCGAGAACGAACCGAAGATCGTCGTGGGCGTGAAGCATGAAGTCGCGATCGATGTATCCGCACTCGACGGTGAGCTGTGCGACCGCGACAGGCTGTGTGTTCGGCACGATGACAGCAAGGAGCTCCGTGCCGGTGCTGCCTAGCTGCCAGTTGGTGCTGGCCTCGGCGTGCCTGGTGCGGATGATCGCCAAACGTTGCGCGTCTGCTGTCGAGGCCATTATTCTGCGGCCTCCCGGTACTCGACGAGATCTTGGCAGTTGGCGCCAACGATTGCCGCGGCGACTGGTGGGCAGACTGAATTGCCAACGCAGGACACCTGGACGTTCTTGGGGAACGGCTTGCCAATGGCGTCGGTGTCGATCTGATAGTCGGGCGGGAAACCCTGCGCATTGTAAAGTTCGCGCGGCGATAGCATCCGCATGCCAATGTCGACGATGACGAACTCAGTGCCACCGATCGTGAGCGTCACGAACTCCCTGTCATCCCAAAACCCGAAGGAGCGCATGAAGTCTGCGACCTGGCGAGCACGTACTTCCTGATCGGATATGAAGGGGGGAGCTTCAATCGTCGCCTCGACGTGGCCATGGCGGTCCTTCGTCGTGATTGTGCGGCAAGGCTGATCTTCTTCTCCGCCGTCGCCAGTGCCGTAGTAGGCTTGAAGGTAGGGAGCGACAAGGAGAGACTTGCCGCCACCGTCGGCTGTCGTGGTGCCGAGCGGCTTTCCTATCTCATGGCCGGTCGAAGTGCCGAACTGGCGAGAAATGAATGCAGTAACGGCGCCCTGCTGCGCTCCAGATGCCGTTACGGTCGACATTGGCTTTTCGGCAGAGCGGCCGGGGTTCACGCCACCGATGCGCCTGCTGTCGTTGTTGTTCTGCGCCACGAAAGCGACGGCTGCGCAGGTATCTGCCTTCGCCGTGATGGTTGCCGATGGCTCGTCCCCGCCACGTGGACGGCTTTGCCCCGCTCGGCCGCCGCATCCGACAAGCGTCGGGATGATGACGGAATTCTGGTCCTTCTTGCTGGCGCAGATCGTGTGATGAGGCTCCTCGACCGATCTATTTGCACCGCCTTGCTGGGCATAGGTGAGGATGGGAGCGATAATCGCATGGCGATTTTCGGTCGTTACAACCCTGACCGGCTCTTCAACGCTGGCGGAACGATCCTTGCCTCCGTCGCCAGGCCCATAGAATGCCGAAAGGTGCGGCGTGACGACGTTGTGCTTAATTCCGCTGGCAACCACCGTGCCGAGGGGCCTGTCAACGCTCATAGCTCGCGGGGCCTGCCCAGCCCGCTCACCGTACCCTGTCTGGACGAGGAATGGACGCTCGGCATCGAGGACGTAGCGCTTCATGCCGCGAGCAACTCGAGCCATTGTGTTCTTGGCGAGGGGACGAATGGCCCTGAGTTGATACTTTTCCCAGATCTCTTCGGTGGTGTCGAAGATCGACGGGCAAGGCAGCGACCAATCGATGCACTCCGCGGCTGTGCGCCATGGCTTCTTGCGGCCGGAAATCACTTCGCGGTCGTCTGGTGCGCCGTGGGTCGCTTCTGGCCATACAATCGGCTTGCCGTCGCGGCGGGCTATGAGGAAAAGTCGCTTGCGGATAGTTGGTGCACCGTAGTCGCAGGCGCGTAGCTCTCTGTGCTGGATCTTGTAGCCAGCCCGGCGCATTGCCTTGCACCACTTCTGAAATGTCTCGCCGCGGCTGTCTGGGCACGGCATAAGGCCGCGCTCGGTCTCGATCAGCGGACCCCAATCCTTCCACTCCTCGACGTTCTCCATGATGATGACGTCTGGCTTCGCACGCTCCGCCCAGAGGACAATCACCCATGCGAGGTCGCGGATGTTGCGCTCGACAGGCTTGCCGCCTTTGGCTTTGGAGAAGTGCTTGCAGTCCGGCGAGAACCAGGCGAGGCCGACATGCTTGCCGGCAACGTGGTCCAGCGGATCAACCTTGAAGATGTTCTCTGAGAGATGGAGCGTCTCCGGATGGTTGGCCGCGTGCAGCGCCAGTGCAGCCGCATTGTGATTGATGGCAATATTTGGCGATCGGCCGAGAGCCATCTCAATGCCTGTGGAAGCGCCGCCGCCACCTGCAAAACTGTCAACGATGATCGGAGCGCTTATCAAAGCCCGCGCTCCTGCAGGGCTGCAGCGTACATCGCCGTCCAAGGCATCTTGAAATCGACGTAGGCAATGCCGCCGTGGTCGCCGGCCACAACGCGACGGTTTACGGTGATCGTCTTGATGACGAGCGGTCGGTCGAGCGTTTGACGGCGGAGTTCCCTGCCGGTTAGCTTCTTCAGCTTAGCCTGCATGGGCGTTCTCCATCCGCAAAATCGTTTCGTTCAGGAGGCGGCGCAGCGGCAGATCCGCGTTGCGGCAGCCGAGCGCGTCGATGACGCAGATCACCGCGTGAGCGAGACCAATCATCGTCTCGTCGGTCAGGCCTTCGAAGCCGGACGTGCCACAAAGATTGTCGACGGCGAGATCGATGTTGACGCTCGCCACGTGCTCCAGTGCCTGCGCAACTTTGCGGCGGCGAATGCGCCCCATTTCGATCTCGATTTCCTCGGCGATGCTTGGGCTGAAATCATTCGAGACGACGCGCATCGTCGGCGGGAAAGACAGGATGTCGGCCATCACATATCCCTCCATGGTGCGTTCTCCCACGTGTCATCCGCCCGCAGGGAGCGCAGTCGACGCCACTCGACGAACCGCCTTACGGCCTGCGGAAGTCTGCAAATGAGAACCGCGGTCCCGAACAGCATGCCGGCGCAAAAGGCGGCGATTACCCCGGCAAGGATGGCGGTGGTTGGCGTCATGCCGGCACCTGCATGATTGCGACGACTGGCAACACGATCGCGATCGCCAGCAGCAACGCGAACTCGGCGATGCGCTGATCCTTGACCGGCATCCGCGTCAGGCGCAGGTAAAGCGATCCCGGTTCCGGCAGCGACATAGCTACCGGACGAACTGTCCGAATTGTATGCATGAGAGGAGCCCTTTCGCTTCCGTTTGGGCATCCGCTCCGTTCCTGATCGGAGCGGGAGCCAAAACCGGAAGGTTCAGGCGACGCGCCGTGTCGAGCGACGCGAATGGATCTGGGCCGCCTGCTGGCTGTAGGCGTCGATCTGCTCATTGGTGTAGCCAAGGTCTTGGAAGTCTTTGCGCGTCAGGCCTTCGCCGCGCTCAAGAGCGAGATCTGCCATCTCGTGGGCGATGCTGCGGGCTAAGACTGCGGGATATGTCTGTGTCTGCACGGTGCTCTCCTTCGCCCCCCGGTTTCGCCGCTGCTCCGGGAGGAGTAGAGAGCAGCGGCGCGCCCTTTGTGGACGATCCGGGTTGGGAGGAGATCCGCCGGATGAGCGGAACATAAAGCGGAAATATTTCCGTGGTCAAGTCCATGGCGGAAATATTTCCGTAGTAGCGTCAAAAGAAAAGCCCTGCTTGAGGCAGGGCTGCGAATCAATCTCCGCTTTTTCCGTTCGGATTAGATGCCGAACAGCTCATTGTTAGTGAGAACTTTGTGGATTGTCACCACGGTCTCACGGGGCAGATCAATCTCGGCGGGCGGGTTATGTTTCCTGATTGTGACTTTCTCAGCAGAGCGCCTGCTCAAGATGCCGATTGTTGCTTCGGCGTGGCCTTCAGCATCGACCTGGCACTGAATGACGACTGCGTCGCCTAGGCGAGGAGGCTTGTCTGGGTGGATGAAAATCAGGTCACCGGGCGAGTATTGTGGCTCCATGGAAGAGCCCTCAACATACAACGAGTATAGATTTACGACGTTTATCAATGCAGGCGGTCGTCTAACAAAATCAATGGTATCGCTCGTAATTTGGAACGCGCCGCCCAGGTGTGACCCAGCAGCTGTCCCTCTGACAGGGACGTCGTTCGACATTTCATGGCGCATGGGTGGCGTCGATGAAGCGGGCCGAACATCCGTCTTTACCGCCGAGGTGGTTTCGCCTCCACTTAACAACCACTGCTCGGAAACCTCAAGCGCGTTCGCTAGTGCAGTGAGGCTTTTTCCCGACGGCATCGCATCGGGGTTAGCAAGCAGCTTGCGCAACATCTCCTTCGACAGATCCGCCTTCAGGGACGCCGCCGCGGGGGTTAAATTCAATTCTTCCAATCGCTTACGGATGCGATCGTGCAGTGTTTCGCTCATGTGCGGAATTCTATCCGCACCATCGTTCTGTGTAAGGGGGAAAAAATTCTGTTGACGCGGCGGAAAGATTTCCGCATTCTCCGTCGCCATGACACTACGCGAACAGCTCATTCTTGTCTCCGATACGTTTGGTCAAGCCCGAGGCCTTGGCCGCCAGCGTGTTTCGACAATCGTTCTCAATCGTGGATCGACGCTAGATGGCGTCGCGATCGGTGAGAAGGATGTGACGACCGGGACCTTCGAGCGCGCGATGCAATGGTTTTCAGACAACTGGCCTGAGGGCGCAGAGTGGCCGACTGATGTTGGCCGCCCGCAGCCTGTGATGGAGGCCGCATGATTTCCCGTTGTTCCCTGCGCGGGCCAACTGGTCGTCGCGCCACCTCGCACCGGACCGGCGGACCTCTGTGGTCCGGTGCTCTTTATCTTCAATGTTTCGTCCAGGCATGCGGACCTCCGTGATCTGCTGACGGACTGAAACTCACATTTTCGATCAATTCCCACTACGGGAAAAACCGCACGGAATTCCCGGCGCGGGAAAGGTTTTGTCATGTCGTCAGATGCATGGTTCCACCGCGTAAAAGCTGCTCAACGCGATCTCATCAAGCTTGCTGGCGGGATCGACCGGGCGGCAGAAATCTCCTCGGTCTCGCCGAGCCATATCGGCCGTATGAATAACCCCCGCGATACCGACCTGATGCCGCTCTCGGTGGTATTTGCGCTCGAAAGCGAATGCGGTGTGCCAGTTGTCACGCAGGCGATGGCCGAGCTGAGCGGTCGTCGATTGTCTGATCCCGATGCTGAGCACAAGGCGAACGTCAACGTTCTCACCTCGTACTCGGACGTGATGCAGAAGGCGGCGGCGCTAATGGCGGCGGGCGCGAGCGCAATGGCGGACGGCATTGTTACCCCGACCGAAGCCCATTCGATGGACCGAGAGGCGGCAAACATCGAGCGCGGGCTTTCGAGCTTTCGCCAGGCGCTGGCCGTCATCAAGGCGAACGGCGCGACGAAGGCTGGTTTGAGAGTGGTTGGGGAATGATCATGGAGCCCGGCCTCGATAGCGCTGGATGCCGTCTTCTCTACCGCGTCCGCCTCCACGCCCAGCAAAACAGCCGGGCGTATCCGCTTTCATTTGAGTGCGACAACCGCGGTGTCGGGTCGGCCGTCGAGGGAGGATACCTCGTCCGGCTCCATGATGACCCGCACTTCGTGACAATTACTGAGAAGGGCAATGCCTTTCTCGATCGACTGATGAGGGCTGAATAATGGCCAGTGAATTTGATCCCATGGGCGTTGCAGGCGGCAAGATGGCGGCGGCGGGCGATGATACCGAAGTTATAGTTAGTGCCGGCGGAGAAGAAGTCCGGACAACTCTCGGGACAATCAAGAAGGCATCGCGGCCCAACGGTCTTGCTGGTGACCATCTGCGCGCCTTCGTTGAGCGTATTGAGCGGCTTGAGGAAGAGAAACGCACGGTCGCCGATGACATCAAGGGTGTCTACGGCGAGTCAAAGGCCATGGGTTTCTCGCCGAAGATCATCCGCAAGGTGATCGCACTGCGGCGCAAGGACGAGTCGGAGCGTCGAGAAGAAGAGGCGATGCTTGATACCTATCTGCATGCGCTCGGGATGATATCGGAGGATGACGGTTGATCGCCTCCGGTCCCTACCAACTCCTGCCTCCGCTCTCGAAGGAGGACTACGACACGCTCGAAGCAGACATCATTGCGCATGGTGTTCTTGTCCCAGTTGAATATGACGAGGCTGGCAATATCCTCGACGGTCATCACCGCGTTGCAATATGCGAGAGCCTCGGTCTTGTTGATTGGCCGCGTTTCGTGCGCAAAGGCCTATCCGAAGATGAGAAGCGCGCGCACGCTAGGTCGCTAAATCTGTCACGGCGCCATCTATCGACGATCCAGAAGCGCGAGGTCATCGAAGCGCAGCTTAAAGACAATCCGGAACTTTCTTCCAGAGCCATAGCGGACCGGCTGAGAGTGGATCACAAGACGGTCGCCGCTGCTAGGAAACGGCTCGAAGATGGTGGGGAAATTCCCCACCAGTCAGCTGTTAAGGGGCGCGATGGTGTGAACCAGCCGGCGCGCAAGACGATCCGAACGATGTTCTTGCCTGAGCGGGCGAACGTTTCGGAAATGAAGCATGTCGTGAAATCGATCAGACGAGCGGAGCAGGAGCAAAGTCACGCCGTTAGGACATCGCTCGCTGCAGAAATCGCGGCGAAGGCTGACGCGACGCCGTGGTGGCGGTCTGCCGGACTTCATGAGGGAGCATCGTATCCGGTCATATATGCCGATCCGCCTTGGCATTTCCCTAAATACTCGGAAGTGACAGGTGGTGCCAAGAGTGCCGAAAACCACTATCCGACGATGTCGATCGACGAGATCTGCGCTCTCGGGTGCCCGGCACCTAAGCAGGCCGTTCTATTCATGTGGGTTACGGACCTGGCGAACGGCATTCGCGCTCTCCGGGAGTGGGGTTTCGAATACAAAAGCTTTTGGGGCTGGAAGAAGATTTATCCCGGCCGTCAAACGGGTACCGGATACTGGGGGTTTGACAATCTTGAACTGCTGCTAATCGGCACCAGGGGCGGATTCCCCGCGCCTTTGCAGGGGACGCAGCCGATCAAATGCACAGATCATTCCGTCGAGGGTCACTCGAAGAAGCCTGTGTGGTTTGCCGAGCAGCTTGAACGTCTGTTTTCGGATCTTCCAAAACTTGAAATGTTTCAACGCAAGGAAAGCCTTGAGGACGGCGATGTTCGCCTTCGGGGAAACTGGTCCTTCTGGGGAAATCAGGCGGGTTCGCCGGAAAGCGAGGCGCCATGACTCCTGATTTCTCGCCAGACGCCCTGAAGAGCTTTCTGCGCTCTCGTGTCGCCAGTATAGCGCGCGCTTCCTACCCGTCCTTCGGTAGATCGGCAGAGCGCGGGGCTAAGGCGGATTTGCGGATGCGCAGCGGCGTGTCGCGGGAGGACTTCGAGCTTGCCTTCAAAGGTGACCTCCTCGCGACCGAGCCTCGGCGAAAGATCTGGGCGGCGCTCTGGATAGACCCAGCAGAGGTCGGTGTGACGCTGGTCGGTGAAAATGGGGGGAGGCGATGAGCAACATGCTTCCTCTCGTCGACATTCTTGCCGATGCCGCGACCGATGCGGAGCGCGCCGATTGGCTGTTTCGATGCCCATATTGGGTAATCAATCGAGAACACATGAACATCCGGGAGATCCTGCAGAGGGCAGGGCTGCAGGCGGGGATTGCCTACCTCGATGCGATGCTTTCGCTGACGAGCGCGCGGCGGCTGTCGGACGGTTCAATTCCTCAGACCATTGTCATGCCGGTACATATCGCCGCGCACGACCTCAGAGAAGCGGCGCGGGCGGGCGCCTCGGGGGCAGCATGAGCAATCCACGGTTCTCCATCATCCCGGCGTGGATCGTCACGGACGGCAGATTGAAAGGCAGCGACCTGAAGGTGCTTTGCCTGTTGGGGACGCATACGAACAAGGAAGGCTGGTGCCGCCGCAGCCAGGTAAAGATGGCCGAGCAGCTCGGCTGCGGTCGTTCAACCGTGCAGGATTCGCTCAATCGGCTTGCAGATATAGGCGCCGTTGAAAAGCGGAAGGTCGAGAGCGCGGACGGTCGCGACAGCGCTCACTGGTATCGCGTCATCCTCGATCGTGTGCCCTCCAGCAATGCGTTTGGTGCATGGGAAGCCGAGGACGAACAGGAATTCGGTCCTATTTCAGCTGCGTCCTTCATGCCGACCCCTGCCGGTATACCGGCACCCCCTGCCGGTCCTGAGGCGGCACCCCCTGCCGGTTCTGGACCGGCACCTATTAACGACAGTTCTCTAACTTCCAATCTTAACGAAGAAGAGAGAGAGCGCGATCGCGATGATGAAGGGGAAGAAAATCCCAAGGCGCTGGAAAAGAGATTCCGCAAATGGTGGTCGACGTGGCCAACCTATGCGACCGACACGGAAGCCACGACGCGACGCGCCTGGCTGGATCTGACGGCTGAGCAACGGAGGGCTTGCGAGGACCGGACTGCCGAATACCTCGCCGCGGCGAAGGCATCTGGTCGCAAGTTCTCGAAGGCAGCGGCAACGTACCTATCGGAACGTGCTTGGGAGCGATTGGGCGAAAGGGCCGGATCTGCAGCGCAAGCCAGCGTACCGGAGCCCTACACTGCGTATTCACGGGCAGGGCGTGCGCTGTTGCTGTCGGAGCTGCTGAAGCCAGAGCGCTATCTGACCCTCAATCCGATCGAGCAGAAGATTATCGATGACAAGCCCGAGAAGCGCGATCTGATCTGGCGTGACAAGCGCGAGAAGCAGGGCTGGCCAGAGGCATCGAAGCTCATCGAGACGACGCAGCAGCGAAAGCGTTTCAACGTCCCTGCGCGCATCGTGTCGATTGGACAAGGCTTCGACAAGGTGAAGGTCGGTGGCGAGTTATGGCAGGCATGGCAGCGCCTCCACCACCGTCGTTGCTGGCCTTGGTTGCCGGCTCCAGAAGGTCTGGAATGGATGCAGTTTCCAAGTCTGCCAGATGGAATCGAAGACCTCGACGAAGCATGCGAACTGGCACTTGGCGAATTTGAAGCGGCACTGAGAGAGGGCAGGGGCAATGACAATGCAGCGTAGGATCACCGGAACGAAGATCAAATATCGGCCGATGATCGAGGCCGATCTGTCATCTCTAGAGCGTGCAAGAGCTTATGAGCGTTCGACACGCGCGGACCGAATCGCACGAATCGCAGCGGACAGGCTGCGGGCGGCATCCAAGGAAATGTGTGAAAGGAAGCCGAAAATGGCGAAATGGTACTGCCTTCGTGTGGAAAGTGGCAGAGAGATCATTGTGGAAAAGTCTCTTCAGGACGCGGATGTCGAGGCGTTCATGCCCTCGGAAAAGGTCGTTCGCATCCACAAGGGAACGAAAATAGAGGGCACGAGACCATTCTTCCCGTCGTACATGCTCGTCCGGTTCGTGCCATCAGGCGAGGCATTTGAAGGGCTGAAGAACGTCAAGCACGTGATCGATATTGTCGGCGGACCGAACGGATATCACATCGTCAGAAACGAAGATGTTGAGCGTTTGAAAGCACTTAAGTCAGAAGCAGATCTGCCGCGCGTGGCGACTGACAAGACAATGACAGATGGTGATAAGGCAGATATTACCTTCGGACCATTCGTCGGGTTCACATGCACGGTATTGGCTGTAAAGTGGTGCAGGCAGGCGAGGGCGCGCGTGCTGATCGATGTCGGTGGCAAGCCTTTTCAGATCGAGAGTATGCCTCTTGCGTTCCTCAAAAAGCTGTGACAGCAATTACGCAACTGGACGAGCCAGACCAGCGGACCCTCCGATCCCCGATGCAGCGATATCGGGCAGAGAAGGCCAAGAGCCTCAGGGAACACCGCTACTGGCCCCAGCCTTGATTGCCTCAATATCGAGGCGCCGACTCAAGGCCAGTGCTACTGCTTTGACTTCTCTGTTGCATCCCAACTAGGCGGCCTTACGGTCGCCTTTTCTGTTCTAGGGATATGATCTCGTCTCTGAGGGCACTGAATGTTTGATCGTCTTATCAAGGCGGTAGTAGATGTCGCTACTCTTCCTGTCTCGGTGGCCGTGGACGTTGTAACCCTTGGCGGCGCGCTCATCGACCGTTCAGAGCCGTATACAGTCTCAAAGGCCAAGAGGCTCGCGAAAGATGCCGGCGAAGTCGTTAAGGCCCTGGCCGAATGACAGCGGAGCTTCGTTTCGACGCAAGCGAAATCCTCAACCTGTCGCGTGCGATCCGGGCATTGCCGGAAGGCATTAAGACGAAGGCGATGGCCAGCGCGATGCGCCGCATGCGCGAAATGGCTCGATCCCGCATCGTCAAGCGCAGCGCCGAACATACGAGGCTTCCGCCTGGTGTTGTTCGAAAGGCGACGACCGCCCGCTTCAATGCGGGCGGGAACACGCAGGACGTTATCGTCAAGTCGGGTTGGGTGCCTCTGTACAAGCTCGGTGCAACACAGACATCGAGAGGCGTTCGGGTTCGAGCGAGGGGATCATACGCTCACGCGTTCCTTGCTGAGATGAACAGTGGGCATAGGGCCGTGGCCTTGAGGGTTGGCGATAAGCGGTTGCCTATTCGCGAGCTGTTCGGCCCTAACCCTGCGCACGCGATCACGAACAATCCTGACGTCTACCTCGACGTTCTGGCCGAGATCATACAGGAGCATCTTGCTCCTCGCGTGCTGCACGAGATCGATCGCCTCCTTCCCCGGTAACGGTCGGGCGGGCCAGTCGACCCCTCGGGGAACCCCCGCGGACCCCCACCCCCCTAACGGGTCCTCCCTCGGGCATACCCCATTACGGGCCGGGACGACCCCGAAATTTCGCTAGTCACGCAGGTCAAAAAACTGACCTGACAACCCTGACTCGGCCTGACAAGACCTGACGAACCATGACCGATCTCTTCGAACCAATGGCAGTGGCAGCGCCGGGAAGCGACGGCGTCTGGTTGACGATCGCCGAGCTGGCGAAGCGGAAGGGCATCAGCCGTCAGTCGGCGTCAGAGCGGATCAATCGGCTTGAGCAAGATGGCCTGATCGCAACTCGGCATGTCGGACGATCTAGAATGGTCGAACTGGCGACCTTTGATCGTGTCGTCGGCCAGACCGGAAACGCGTTTCGCGAACAAGGCGCCCAGACAAAGCGGGAAGCGAGTGAGCCGCAATCGTCTGCCACGACGCCCGTCAGTGCCGCGCTGCGCGATGCCCAGACCGAACGCGCGCAGTATGAGTCGAAGCTGAAGGCGCTCGACTATGCCGAGCGAACCGGCGCCCTAGTACCGATCAAGGGGGAGCACGGCGTCGAGACCGCTTTGGTGAAGGCGACGGAGGCAATCCTTCGCGAGATGAATGCGCCCCTCAACTGGGTCAACGAGATCCTTGAGACGGTGCGTGAGGGTGAGCCTGCGTTGCGCCGGCTTCTGCGCCGGAAGATCCATGAGCAGCGCGAAGCGATCGCCGCCAGGCTGACCGCCGTTGCCGGTGAGGCAGCGGAAGCCGAGCGGTCGGGGGTGCAGGTGGATCTCGACTTCGGGGGCGAGGAATGAAGGTAACGATGAAACGGTCGGCGGTTGCAATCGTCGCCGGCATCCTCGCGAGCGGTATCGTGCCTCCTCCTCAGTTGTCAGCAGCCGAGTGGGCACGGAAGAACCTGGTCGTTCCAGATGGGCCGCGGGCTGGTGAATTGTGGGACGATAGCCTAACGCCCTACATCGCCGAACCGTTGGAAATGTGTGCGACCGAAAGCGGCGTCAACGAGATTGCTGTACGCAAGTCGGCGCAGACCGGCTTCACCACGCTGATGATCGCCGCAATAGGTCATCTGATTGCGACCGATCCATGCCGCGCCATGATTGTCCAGCCGACGTCAGGCGCGCTGAAGGAATTCAACGCCGAAAAGCTCGATGTCGCCATTACCGGTTCTTCGGCACTCAACAAGCTGGTCAAGGAGCAGGCATCCCGTTCCGGGGACGGCTCGACTGCAGTTCGAAAGAAGTTTCGCGGCGGCTCCCTAAAGCTTGCCATAGCCAGCTCGGCTGCGGATCTACGTTCCTCGACGATCAAGAAAGCCTTCCTCGACGAGATCGACGAATATCCCGACGATCTAGATGGACAGGGCGATCCGTTCGGGATGGTCGAAGCACGTCAGGAATCTTTCCTGATGTCGGGCGAGTGGCTGCGAGTTTACGTGTCGACGCCAACCATCAAGGGCGGATCGAAGATCGATAGCTATTTCGAGGGCGGTGATCAGCGTTACTGGTATATGCCGTGCCCTGGCTGCGGCGAGAAATTCAAGTTCGTCTTCGAACGGAAGCACTTCCGCTTTAATGACGAATTTCCGCATGAGCCCCACTACGCGACGCCCTGCTGCGGCGCGATTGTCGAGGCTTACGAAAAGGTCTCGCTCATGAAGAAGGGCGGCTGGGTTCCGGAGGCTTCGCGACCGGGGGCCTATCCTTCCTACCATTTCGATGCCCTGACGTCGCCGTTTGTGCCGTGGGAAAAGATCGCTGCTCGCTTTGTCGAAGCGAACCAAGATCCGCTGAAGCTGAAGACCTTCAACAATCTGACGCTCGGCCTTTCCTTCGACATGAAGGGCGACGCACCCGATCATGTTCGTTTGATGGAGCGGCGTGAGGAGGACGTGGTCAGGGGCCGCATCCCGGCAATGGGCCTCGTCTTTGTCGCCACGGCCGACGTGCAGCTCAACGGCATCTACTATCTGTTCAAGGCCTACGGTCCCGATAGGCAATCGTGGCGCGTTGATGCTGGGTTCATCGAGGGTGCGACCGACGATCCGCATGCTGGCGCGTTCCTTAAGCTTGAGGAGCTGCGCACGAAGCAATGGCCAGACGCCTACGGCCGGCGCCGTGCCGTCGATCTCTTTGGTATCGACTCCGGCTATCGCAGTCACGTGGTCTATACCTGGGTTCGTGGCAAGGCCGCCACCTTCGCACTTAAGGGCCTTGATGGCTGGTCGCGGCCACCAATTGGTCAGCCGTCATCTGTGGATATCGACTTCAACGGCCAGCGCATTCGCAATGGCGCGATGGTGTGGGGTGTTGGCACTTGGTCGCTGAAGGGCGGTTTCTATGCCAACCTTCACAAACAGGGAATTGCTGCCGGACAGCCGGCAGATCCGCCTGGTTACTGTCACTTCGGCAGCTGGATGGACGAGGTCTATTTCCGGCAGATTACCTCGGAATATCTGGGGACGGAAAAGGTCAAGGGGCGAACCCGCCGGATCTGGATGCCCCGCGCAGGCGAGCAGAACCACTTTCTTGACTGCGAGATCTATGGCGATGCCCTTGGCGACTATCTGGGCATCTCGCGCATGACGCCTGATGAATGGCGGGAACTCGCGAGCATGAGAGGGCTACCGGATGGCGTCCTAGATGCAGACATGTTCGCACCCGCACCGCTGCTGGCTGCAAAGCACGTGGCGATCCAGCAAGACCAAGTGCAGAAATCTGAAACAGTCGATCGCCGCACGCCTCCGCCCGATACTGAGGGCGGTTGGTACAACCCCAATGACTCCTTCTGGGATCGGTAAAATATGGCGTGGACGCAAACAGATCTGGACACCATCAACGCCGCTATCGCGACGGGCGCCAAGCGCGTCCGGTTCCAGACACACGAAGTCGAGTACCAGAGCCTGAAGGACATGCTAACGGCGCGTGATCTCATCAAAGCAGAGGTCTTGGGGGCTGACGATCGCGGCGGTGCGATCTTTGTTGAGTACGGGGGCGGCTACTGATGAACGTCCTTGACAAGGTCATATCGTTTTTCGACCCGGTGTCGGGCGTCAATCGTGCCGCGGCTCGTCAGCTGCTGCGATCGTCTGAAAAGCGCGACTACGCTGCTGCTCAGTTCGGCCGGCGCAACAAGGCGTGGCGCGGTCGCGGCACGTCAGCTACGACCGAGGTGGCCGGCGCTCTCACCACATTGCGCGATCGCGCTCGCGATTTCGTGCGCAACGGCTGGGCGGGACAGCGAATCCTCGATGTTCTGACGTCTCATGTCATCGGTACGGGGATCATGACTGTCCCTAATACCGGGAACGACCGTGCCGATAATCGCTATCGCCTGCTTCGAGAAGAGTGGGAGGAGCGTTCGGATATCGAGGGCGTCCTTGATTATGGCGGTCAGCAGTCGCTCATTTTGAGGTCCATGGCCGAAGGTGGTGACAGCGTCTTGCGGATGCTGCCCATCAGTCTGTCGGATGCAGGCTCCAGCATTCCATTGCGACTTCAGGGGCTCGAAGGCGACCTCATCGATACGTCGCGAGATAGCCTGCTTGGCCGGGAAAGCAATGTCCGGCTAGGCGTCCAGATTGGCGAATGGAACTTGCGAGAAGGCCTCTACCTCCACTCAACGCATCCCGGAGACGGGGGTGTCTCGTTCGGAAGTGAGGCATCGAAGCTCGTTGCATGGAATGACCTTTGCCACCTGTATCGCCCTCTGCGCCTCGGCCAGCTGCGCGGTATTTCTTGGTTCGCACCCATCCTTCTGAACGCGAAAGAAATTCAGGATCTGATGGAGGCCGCCATCGTTCAGCAGCGAACGCAGGCGAGCTTTGCTGGCTTCCTCAGGCGCGCTGCAGGTGCAAGCAACCCGCTGGTACCGAAGAGGGAAGAGGATGGAACGAAGGTCACTCGCATCGAGCCAGGCCAGATACAGGATATTGGCGAGTCCGAAATCACGTTCGCAAACCCTTCGTCACAGTCCGTCTTCGGGGAAGCCTACAAAGCCGGTCTCTGGGCAATGGCTGCGGGCGCAGGCATTTCGTATGACCAGCTGACCGGCGACCTTACTCAAGCGAACTACTCGTCGCTGCGGGCGGGAAAGATCGAGTTTCGGCGACTAGTCGAGCAAATCCAGTGGCAGATCTTCGTTCCGATGGTTTGTCGAAAGGTTGATCGACGGTTCGCCGAATACGCCCTCATGTCTGGCAAGCTGCCTTCCCGCAAGGAAGGCTACCGAGTCGACCATGTCATGCCGGCAGTTGAACCGATCGATCCAAAGAAGGATCTGGAGGCCGACATTCTTGCCGTGCGTGCGGGCCGCATGTCGCCGCAGACCTTCATCTCGGCCTGGGGTCATGACTGGCGAAAGGTCGTCAGCGACTTCGACGCCTTCTTCAAGTTCGCCGATGCGAACAACGTACCTCTCGATATCGATCCAAGGCGGCCGGCGAACGGCGCCAGAACCAACGCCGGACCAACGGCGGAAGGAGCGCAGAATGACTAACATCATCCGCCTGCCGCAGCTCAGCCGCAATGCCGAGGTGAGGGCCGCATCGTTCAACGAGGCTGACAATACGATCGATGTTGTGTGGACGACAGGTGCTGCGGTTCGCCGTGTCAACTGGATCGATGGCGAGTTCGACGAAGAGCTTGTCGTTTCGCCGTCGGCCATCCGCCTCGATCGTCTCAATGCTGGCGCTCCGTTCCTCGACACCCATGGCACATGGAGCCTTGCCGATGTCATTGGCTCTGTGGTCAAGGGTTCGGCGCGTATAGAGGGCGGCGTTGGCGTAGCCAAGATCCGGCTTTCCACTGCAGCCGACGCGATCGACCGCGTGGCGAAAATCAAGGAAGGCAGCGTCACCAACATCTCAGTCGGCTACCGCATCCATGCGGTCGAAAAGACCGAGCGCGAAGGCCGCACCCCAGTGCATCGGGTGATCGATTGGGAGCCGTGGGAAATCTCCGCGGTTCCCATCCCGGCTGACCCCGGCGCGCAGATCCGGAGTGGTAAAGATGAAGGTGCGCTCTTCGCCTGCCGCGTCGATCCCGATCTTTCGACAGCAAACAGAATTCGCCGCATGCGCATGGAGATGCAGATGCGGCAACAGCAATTGGCAGGCTAGCGCAGGCTACCGCCATAAACCGCCTCGGCGGTCGCCCATCTGACGCCTTTGGGCAAGGCCCTTTCAAGGAAGATATCCATGAAGATGAAAACCGTACTGGCGGTAGCCTGCACGCTCGCTACCGCATTTGTGATGAGCTTCGGGCTCGTCTCCGAAGCCTTTGCCGCAATGCCACACGCTCCCGTCCATCTGGCCGCCTCGTTGGTCGACGCGGTTCGGGAATTTGGTCCGCACCTGGCGATCCCGCTCGTTGTCATGCGAGCCAATCTCGCCGATCTGCAGAAGCGCGCGACGGACAAGATCGCGGAGCTGAAGGACGATACGGCGCCCGATGCCGCCCGAACGATCCAGGCCGATCACAAGAAGTTGCTCGACGAGATCGATGCGCTGCAAGGCGATATCCGCAAGGCCGAGCAGGAAGAAGCAGCAGCAGGAACTGTAACGACTCCTGCCAATCCGACCGCCAACGTGGATGGTGCTCGCGCAGCTGACATCTACGACATCGGAACGCGTGCCGGAATGACCAATGAGGCCATCCAAGCTGCCCTCCGCAATGGCACTGCTGTTGACGCCTTCCGCGCACAGGCCTTCGACCACATGACCGCGCAGTCTGCCCGCACACCGACCAGCGGCGTTCACGTTGTTCGGGATGAAGCAGATGCCCGCCGCGCCGGCCTGACGACGGCAATGGCATTCCGCCTTGGCGGTATCGACCAGCCGACCGGGGACCAGGCTTCGCAGGCTCGCGGGTTCATGGACAACTTTGATGTTGTCGAGTTCGCGGCTGCCGCGATGGGTTATCGCGGAATGCTGCGCACCGTGCGCGAACGCGAAGAGATGCTGGAACGTGCGTTTCATGCAACCAGCGACTTCCCGGCAATTTTCTCCAGCGCCATCAACACCGTTCTGGAGCGGCGCTATGCGCTGGCGCAGCCAAGCTACCGCCGCATTTCTCGCCGTCGTGATTTCGTCGACTTCCGTCCGCACTACGCGGTCTCGGTCGGTGAATTCCCGATGCTCGAAAAGATGACCGAGTCCGGCGAGATCAAATTCGGCACGTTCGGCGAAGGCAAGGAAACTATCGCCGTCTTGCCATATGCGAAGGGCATCCGGGTTAGCCGTCAAATGATGGTCAATGATCGCCTGAATGCGATCGGCGAGCTTCTCGGCGGATACGGCAGAACGGTCGCTCGGTTCGAGGAAGTCACATTCTACGCCATGATGCTCTCGGCCAATACGGTGCTGTCTGACAATAAGGTTGTGTTCCACGCAGGCCACGCCAACCTGGCTGCAGCCGGCTCGGCCATCACCGTCGCCAGCATCGGTGTTGGCAAGGCGGCGATGCGCAAGCAGAAGAACCTCGACGGCGCGACGATGAACGTCCAGCCTTCCATTCTGCTCGTCTCGCCCGACAAGGAAACCGAGGCGCTGCAGTATCTCTCCCCGATCAATGCGAATGACTCCATCAAGGTCAACCCGCATGTCGGCACGCTCGATCCCGTGGTTTCGGCGGAGCTGGCCGGCAATGCATGGTACTTGTTCGCCGATCCGGACGAGGCTGCCGTCTATCAGTGGGGCCTTCTCGATGGCTATGGCGCTCCCCGCATTCGCTTCGACGAGCCCTTTGGCACGCAGGGGCAGGCCATGACCGTCGAGCACGACTTCGGCGTCGGTGCGGTCGGCTTCCAGGGCGGCTACAAGGACCCCGGCAACTAAGCCGGGCTCCCCCTTCCTTCCTCGCCTCATTGAGGCATTCCTGAAATCAAGAGGATTCAGACATGAAGAATTTGATCCAGCCGGGGAAGTCGATCGACGTCGCCGCGCCTGCCGGTGGCGTTATATCCGGCAACATCGTCGTCATCGGTTCGTTGGTCGGCGTTGCAGCATCAACGGTGGCGCAAGGCGAACTGGTGGCCATCTCCACCGAAGGCGTCTTCGAATTGCCGAAGGTTTCCGCGCTCGCCATCGCTACCGGAGACAAGGTCTACTGGGATGCTGTAGCCAAGAACGTAAACAAAACGTCGGCGGGCAATACGCTTGTCGGCATCGCTGTTGCGGATGCGGCAAACCCCTCCGCGACCGCGAAGATCAAGCTCGGCGCGACCACGGTTTAATCCGATGTCCAACATCTTTGAGCGGCTGGCAAAAGTCAGCCGCTCCACAGTCGAGCGCGTCCACGGCAAGGATGTGACGATCTTTCCGATCTCCGCGAAAGATCCCAACGCATCAAGGCGGCTCTCATCTTCCGAGGCCTCTTATCTCTCATCGGCATGCTTCTTCGAAAACACGCTGATCGAGAACGATGCCAAAGCGCAGCCGCTGACCGGCATGGGAAGGCTCGCCAATCGCGCGCTGCAGATTCAGGCGTCCATTCGCCTCATCGACGGCATGCCGCTCAGACCAGGCTTTTTCCTTCGCCGTGAGGAGGATGGAGCGATCTTTTCAATTTCTCGGTTTGACCCTGATGGGCTTGGGACGGTTCTGGCCGTTCTCGTAACCGAGCAAGCTTTGCCCGAGGCGTGAAATGCTGGCAGCTGAAGCCCTGAGACTTGCCGCAATCGAAGTCCTCAGACCCACTGCGGCGGTTGAGGCAGGCACGGGGTTTCCGACACTGGCGGGCTTGAATGTGCTGGATAGCCGCGAAGTCGCCGTCGAGGACATCGATCGCAGCAAGCCATACACGCCGATCCTCGTTCTTCACACGACGGAGGCCGGCGTTGCGCTTCGGGGCCCGCTGGCTTCGGCCGGTGATGTGAACGCAGACGCCGTGCTTGACGTGGTCGCCGAGCTGGCTGTGGTCGAGCGGGATGCTCAAAGCGAGTTTGCGTTTGTCGCGGAAACAGACCCGGAGTCACGTCTCGTTCTGGCCGCGCTCTGTGCGCAGGTTCGATATCTGCTCGAACAGAGCCAGGCGGGAGTAATGTGGCGGCGTCTGGTTCGGCGCATCATCAATATAGAGTATCAGTCGTTCTCAGCTCCGGATGTAGGATTGCGCCTTCAGCGCACGACGATGCGATTTCACTGCGAGATCCGCGATGACAATTTCGAGGTTGCGGGCCTGCCGGAACCTCTTGCAAGCGTCTACGCACAATTGCCGGCGCAGTCCTATGCGAAGGCCAAGCTTGCTGCGCTAGCAAGCCACTTTTCTCCAGACGTGCTTCCACCGCTGGATCTCGTCACCATCGATACCGGGCCGAACTCGCCCACCGCACAAGTCGATTTCACCTGATCATTCGGAGGGCCCGATGACCACTCTTTATAAGCCCCGCGAAGAGGGCTTGCGTATCCCTATGCCCGGCCAGCAGGGCGATTGGCCAGCCGATGGGCATCCCGTGAATTTCGCCAGTTCTTACGAAGCGCGGCTTGTGAAGTCTGGCGACCTCGTCAAAGTCGAAACCAAACCCGCGCCGAAGGACCCGGCCGGCAAAACCGGAGGCTCGAAATAAATGGCATCCAACATTCCTGCCAATCTGACGGCACCACTCTTCACCTTCGACGTGCAGAGCGGTGGCAACTTCGAGGCCGAGAACCGATTCATCATCCTCGGTCATGGCCTTGCGGGCGGTTCGCTTGCGGCCGACAGCATTGCGCTCTGCAACACAAAAGAGGACGCACGCCGTCTCGCCGGTGCTGGCTCGATGCTGGAATCCCAGTTCATCGCCGCCCGTCGAAATGCGCCGGCGCAGGAGATCTGGATTGGCCGCGTCGCCGATACGGGCACGGCTGAAATTCGCACCATCACGGTCGGCGCAGTTCCCGCGGCTGGTGGTCATGGCGTACTGCAGATTGCCGGGGAGTCTGTCTCGGTCGAGATCCCGGCCGGCGCTAACGCAAACGCTGTCGCGGCATCGCTCTCTGCCGCTATCAATGCCTACTACAATCGCCTGACTGGCCGGTCGCTTCCGTTCACGGCGACCGCCGCGACCAATGTCGTCACGATCACGGCGCGACACAAAGGCACCTATGCAACGGGCCTCGACATCTATGTGCCGGTGCTCGATACCGCCAACGCCTTTGCCGGTCTGTTCACCTTTGCCACCACGACGCCCGGCGCTGGGGTGCCGTCCGTGGCCAACGTCCTCGCGGCGATGAACGATGATCCCTTCGAGATCATCGTTTCGGCTTTCGGCGATGCAACCAACCTTGGTTTGCTTGACGCTTTCCTGAATACGGTGTCCGGACGCTGGTCCTATGCGCAGCAGCTCTATGGCCATGCGTTCTATCCGAAGGCGGATACCACGTCGAACCTCGCGACCTTCGCGCTGGCACGTGATACCTGGCACCTGACCATGATCCCGGCTCTGGCCGGCGGGGGGAACGGGACGCCCGACTATCAGTGGGTTGCAGCATTCGTGGCGAGGATCGCGCCGTGGCTTGGCGGTGGCGCCAACGGCGATGTGTCGCGCAACCAGACCGGACTTGTCGTTCAGGATGTCCTTGCCCCGCGCGACCGTACTTACTGGATGGACTACGCCACGCGCGACGCGATGCTGAAGAACGGCGTTTCCACCTGGTCGGTCAATCGCAATGGCGACGTGGCGATCGACAAGATCATCACCCACCAGCAGACGACGAACGGTGCGCCGGACACGACGTTCCGGGACATTCAGTCGGTCTATCAGGTGACATACGCGTTGAAGAAGTTTCGCGCCGACCTTGCCTTCGAGCATTCGAACAAGGCGCTGGCGCAGGACAATCCGGCTAACCTCGACGCGATCACCACGCCGAAGGATATCAAGGCGACGCTGTTCCATACGTACCAGTCGATGCCAGGTGTTCTGAAGAACTCGGTGTCGGTCCTGCCTTACATCGTCGTCAACATCGACCAGGACAATCCGAACCGGGTCAATGCGCAGCTGCCGATGGATCGCGTCAACGCCCTCGATATCCTCGCGGGTCTCGCCAACGTCTACAGCCAGTTCACGACCTCTGCAGCGACGGCGTCTCTCTGACGCCGTTTCCCTTCGCATCCTTTCGGCAACTCTCTTTTTAAGGGGCATATCCCATGGGTAATGATTTCGGCGGGCGCATGACGGTGCGCCTTTCTACCGGACAGACGCTATCGCTGCGCGGCACCCTCAACCTCAACCCGTCCGGTCAATCCAACGAAGCTATCGTCAATCAGGATGCCTCCGTCGACCGGGTCGGGACCGTGCAGGCACGACGCGCCGAACTGAACTTCTCGGACAAGGGCATCGACTATGATGCTCTCATGAAGTCGGATCGGTTCAACGTCACCTTCATCGAGGACTTCACCGGCGTGACGCACTACTACACGAACACCTTCGTGGTTGGCGATCCGCAGATCAATCGCATGAATGGCGAGGTCACCGGCTGCTCGATCTCGGCTGAAAACTACAACCGGGATAACGGCTGATGGCGAACGTCGAGGTTCCGCTTTCCAAGTCATATAGCGCTCATGACAAGCAGTTCTCGAAGATCACGCTTCGAGAGCCCCGCTATCATGAGATCTATATGGAGGGCCGTGGAAAGCCGCGCGAGTGGCAGCCTAGCCCGCATGGTCCTGTCGTCGTCACCTATCCTGCGGTCGTTGATTCTTATCTGCAACAGATCATCGTCGAGCCTGGCTACGATTGCATCGCGAATCTCAACCCGGTGGACTCTCTGGCTTTGGAGAAAGCAGTTCTCGATTTTTTTCCAATCTAGGCGACCTCGACAAGGTTGCCGACGGGTTGGTCTTCAAGTTCGGCTGGCCGGCCGAGCGGGTTGAGATGATGACCCCGAGCCAACTGTACTACTGGGCTTGGCGTCTCAAGGATTTTACTGAAAGGATCAAGTCGTGACGCGTACGGTTGAAGCGCAGCTGCGGATCTCCGCCGTCGACAAGACGGGGCAGGTGTTCAAGTCTGTCGCCGGCAAGATGGGCGAGATCAATCGTCGTGCCGACGCGCTCAATCGCCAGCAAAGCGCGCTGGCCCGAGGTTCGCAAGCTGCCTATGGGGCCATGCTCCGCTATGCCGCGCCCGCTGCTTTGGCTTATGGCGCCAAGCGGGCGGTGACCGATTTCGCAGCTGTCGAGCGACAGATGACGCGCATCGGCATCACCGCCAATGCCAGCGTCGAAGAAACCAATGCTGCCTTCACCCGACTCCAGGATATTTCCAAGCAGGTCGCTCTGCCGGTCGACGACGCGATCACGGCGCTCGATACGCTGGTGGCTTCGGGCCTCGACCTGAAAGAGGCGATGGATTTCCTGCCGTCCGTCTTGAAGACCTCGCAAGCCTCGGGTGCGGCGACGGAGGATATCGCCAATACCGCCATCAAGGCGGCTTCTGCGCTGAAGCTGGAAACCAGCCAGATGCAGCACGCCTTCGACATCATGGTAGCGGGCGGCAAGGCCGGTCAGTTCGAACTGAAGGATATGGCGACCTATATCCCGGATCTCGCCAATTCCTTTTCGTCGCTTGGTTACACTGGCGAGGACGGCCTGAAGAAGCTAGTCTCGATCCTGCAGACGATCCGCGAGGACACCGGGTCTGCTTCATCTGCGGCGACCTATGCGCAGAACGTCTTCGGAAAGATCTATTCGCAGGACACCGCGACGAAATTCTCGAAAATGGGTGTCGACCTCCGCAAGGAACTCGATGCAGCCCGCAAAAACGGCGAGGATACCGTTGCTGCCTTCGTCCGGATCTCGAAGGAGGCAATCGACGGCGATCTCAGCAAGCTGCCGTTGCTCTTCACCGATGAACAGTTTCGCCTTGGCATGCAGTCGCTGATGACGAGCGCCGACAGCTATGAAAAGTTCCTCAAGACAGTGAACAGTTCGGAAGTCGACGGCACGGTTTTCCGCGACCTGGCGCGCGTCACTGGCGACACGCAGTCCAGCATCGACAAGCTGTCGAGCAGCTGGGACAAGCTGATGAACAGCATTGGCAAGGGCGTCGCACGGCCCGCTGTTCCGGTCATGGATGCGATCTCGAAGGATGTCGATTACGGCGACGCGGTGCGCTCCTCGCTGAAGGATCAGGGTAAAGGCTACTGGGCGACGGAAACGTGGATGGCGATGAACCTTCCATTCGGTTCGTTTTCGCATAGCGCCGATGCGGACAAGCTGGCGTTGGCGGGTGGCTATCGCGATCCGGACTTTCTGCACCGGATGCGCCAGGGCCCGAACATGCCACAGGGGCCGCATATGCCGGAGTTTCCCGGCGGTGACCGCAATCTCGATCCTCGCAAGCTGCCATCTACAGGCGTGCCTATGCCTGGCGCGCGACCCTCGGTATCGCCTTCGATTGTGGATATTTATGGACAGTATGCCCGCAGCCGCATGACGGCAGAGCAGTCTTCCGGCGTGGGCCCCCAGGTCGCGGGAATGGCGTCGCCGATCGCTCCTGGACTGTCGTCGTGGATGGAAAAGTTTTTCCGCATGCCCTCGAAGGAAGAATTCCAGGATGCCCTGAAGGTCGATGCTACTGGTCTTAAGGAAGGTGGCGACGAAGCAAGGCAGAAGGTGGCGGACGGTGGCCGTGAGGCCAGCGATTCGATCAAGCAATCTGCAGCCTCATTGACCGAGGCCGGCAACAGCGTCAGCTCGTCCATTCTGGCAGCGGCGAAAGAGCTTGCTGCAGCGGTGTCGGGGCTCGCGCGGGCGGGCGCTTATAACAGGCCCGGCGTCAACGCGAACACGGGCCGCTCCATGCCGCCGCAGGCGGGTGCACCGGCTGGTGGCAGCGGCGGTGGTGGGTACTAAGGAGGCGTCATGCGCGACTGGACAAAAACCCTGCGCCGCGCCAGCTATCGTGGCGTCGAATTCTGGGTCGACTACGAGGACCTGTCCGGAGGCAAGCGGCTCGCCATTCACCAATATGCAGGTGGCCGGCAAACTCTTGTCGAGGAGCTTGGGCTTGCGACCACCGCTTACGGACTGACGATCTATTTCGTGAGTGACGTGGCGGATGCCGAGGCGAAGTTGTTCTCGGCTGCCATGCTATCCGATGGTCCCGGTTACCTGATCCTGCCGATCGACGGCGGGATGATGGCGACAGCACAAGACTTCCGCCGCTCGCGAGAGCAGCTGCGAAACGGCTACATCGGCTTCGATGTGACCTTCATTCCTTCTCTGACAGATGGTGGCCGGGCGCTGTCGATCGGAGATGTCAGTGCGGCAGTCGCCAGCGGTTTTGCTGCGGCCGCAGCCCAGTTCGCAAAACTCTTCTGATCTTAGAGGTTGATGATGGCGGCAGATAGAGACACGATCCTTTCGTGGCTGGCGGACCTTTCTGTCGCCATCGTCACGGATATCGACGATCTGGCAGATGTCTCGGCACGCATTGCGATGGCTCCGGATCTCGACGCCGATGCCTTCGCCACTGAGGCGTTGTCGCTGATGCGGGTGATCGCCGAGAGTGTCGACGAGCCTGCGGACTTCGATCGACTGGCCCAGCCTGTTGTTGCTGGCGGACTAACAGCCGATGCTATTGCCGTCATGGTTGGCTTGGGCTTGGCTGTCGCCGGTTGCCGTCCTGATTGGCCATCTCGGCCGGTGGCGCGCCGGGCTCGTTCTCGCGTTTCTGCTGCAGGCGAAGCTGCGACTGTCGCGATCGACAAGCTCGGCGGTGACGGTGCTGACCTTTACACCTGGTCGACATCGGTTACCGCGATTTCCGTTCGGGTGATTTCCGATCTCGCCGCTGATGCCGCGCCTGTAATCAAGGTCGAGACAGGCATTTCGATGCCGTCGACGGTGCTGGCTTACCAGCTCTACGGCGACGCGAACCGGGCCGAGGGGCTTGTCGATATCGCCGGCTCCGCAACGCCGTTCGTCATGCCCGTTCTGTTTGATGCTTTGGCCTCCTGATGCTTGAGAAGATCACGATCGACGGCTTCCCGCTTTTCAAGTCCGTCACCATCAATATGTCAGCCGAGGAGGCAGTGCGGACGGCGGAAGTAACCCTCGTGCCGCAGGGCGACGGCGTGCCAGTGGTGCCGGGGCTGTCGACCATTATCAAGGCTGGCAAGGATCTTCTGCTAACCGGTTACGTCCGTGACGTTCGTCCGTCGCATAGTGCCGACGAGCGATCGCTGACAGTGACGATCTGTTCGCGGACTGTGGATGCGACAGAGTGTTCGGTCGAGCACCCAACTGGCGAGGTGTTGGAAAAGGACCTCGCAGCGATCGCCAAAGAATTTGACGGACTCGGGATAGGCGTGGAGAGCGATGGCACCTTGCCGACAGAGCCGCGCCACAAGCTGCATGTCGGCGAGACATTGTTTTCGACGATCGAGCGACGCGCACGCGGTCGCGGCATCCTGATCTACGATACGCCAAAGGGAAAGCTGAAGCTCGCGACGAAGCCCGAGGGAACCCATCGCGGAGGACTTTTTTGGGGCGTCAATATCGAGCAGGCATCATCAGAATTGACCGAGCGCGGTCGCTACAGCGCTGTCAAAGTGCGTGGCCAGGCCAGCGAAGGAACTAGCAAGCAACAGCTCCGGGCGGAGACAACGGCCCGCGACGTGAGCGTGTCCCGCCCGCGGCCACTGATCCTGCCCCATGAGGGCGAAACGACTGTCGATCGCCTGAAAAAGCGTGCCGACTGGGGCGTCAAGCGCGGTGCAGGCTTTGCCTCGACCGCCACTATCACCGTCACCGGATGGCGCGACGAGGGCGGGATGATCTGGAACCGAAACTGGCTCGTCTATGTCCGTGACAGCTGGATCGGCATCGAGGGCATGATGGTAATCAAAGCAGTCTCGCTCACGCAGGACAGTGAAGGGCAAGGCACAGTTGCCGTTCTTTCACTGGCTGATCCTCGTGCGCTTGGGGGAGAGAACCCGCGTGGCAAGACGGCCGGTGCCTATTCTGCGCCCGGTGCTATCTCGGTGGAGTACGAAGACGAATGATCGGCAAACGCATCGAACTCGACGGCAACAATGTGGAGAAGGGCGGGCAGCAGTTCGTCACTGGCCGAGCCCTCAAGTCCGACGGCTATACGAACATCCATCGGATTGAGCCGCACGGATTTTCCTCCATGCCGGTCAAGGGAGCAAAAGCGCTCTTGGTTGCTCCGAACGGTGACGCGGATCAGGCTTTTGTTTTCGGGGGAGAGCATCCTGGATTGAGGCCATCCGATCTGCCTAGCGGAGCGACGGCCATCTACGACTCGAGCGGAAATATCATCAAGCTCATCGGATCGGGGATCGTTATCCAGTCCGGCGGCGTGAAGATGGTCATCTCTCCGGATGGCGTGGCCATCACCG
This sequence comes from Rhizobium sp. RHZ01, assembly GCF_014851595.1. Taxonomy (NCBI): domain Bacteria; kingdom Pseudomonadati; phylum Pseudomonadota; class Alphaproteobacteria; order Hyphomicrobiales; family Rhizobiaceae; genus Rhizobium; species Rhizobium sp. RHZ01. The sequence goes on along the minus strand of NZ_JACUZZ010000006.1, from coordinate 119,593 downwards.
GCGGCACGATCACCCATAACGGCAAGAACATCGGGGACACGCATATCCATGGCGGCGTCGTTCCTGGTGGCGGCACGACAGACGTTCCTGTCTAAGGTGGACTTAAACCATGCTGAAGATCATTCCGGTCGACGACGCCGAGGAGTCATACCGCGCACCTGATCTCGGCTGGGACGGTGCCGTCGGCGACGTCATCCTCAATCCGCTCTCGCATCCTGAGGCGCCTGGCGACTTGCGTTCTGAACAGGGTCTCGCGACACAAGTGCTGATCTGCCTGATGACCGATCGGCGGGTTGAGCAAAGTGAGCTGCGAGACGGTGACGAGAACCGCGGCTGGTTTGGCGACAGCTTTGACATGATGGAAGGCGAAACGCCGCTCGGCTCCCGCCTCTGGCTGCTGCGCCGCTCGGCGCTTTACCCCGGAATCGAGGTCAAGGCCGAGGACTACGCAAGAGAAGCCTTGCAGCCGCTGCTCGACCAAGGCGCCGCCACACGGGTGGAGGTGACGGCCATCGCCGGCAGCAACCGCCTCGACCTGTCCGTCTCCCTCTACGGGCAGAACGGCTCGCATGTCTACAACTCGCAATTCGAACTACTTTGGAGACAGATTGATGGCGTGGCAAATCCGCTCGCTCCCTGATGCTTCTGCTCGTGTGCGAGGTGCGTTCCGCAAGTACATGCCAGGAACAGACTCTGCGCTTCTGAACAACTTCGTGACTGTGCTCGGCAAGGTGCTTGCCGGCATGGCGCACGAGTTTGAACTGCGCATGGCTTGGCTCGCCAAACAGATGTTTCTTTCCTCCGCGACGTCGGAGCAGTTCATCATCCAGCTTTGTTCCGATGTAGGCATTTATCGAAAGGCGGCTTCCAAGGCGACCGGGCTTTCAGTGACAGGTACGGGTTTGCCGGAGGCGACCTACCCGGCAGGTATTCGCTTTATCTCGGGTAGCAACACCTATCTTTCGTCCAATCCTGCGACGGCGGACACGCTCGGCAATGTGAGTTTTCCGGTCGTTTCCGAGACGGTCGGAGCGACAGCCAACCGCGACGCAGGCGGTTTGCTCGCTCTGGCAGACCCAGTTCTTTATCCGGAGCTTTCCACCATCTGGACGGTTGGTGACGCAGGGATCGGCGGTGGCGCCGATGTCGAGAGCATCGAAGAAATGAAGGCGCGCGGTCTCTACCGCAAGCAGAACCCGCCAGGTGGCGGCAAGCTGACAGACTATGAAGATGTCGTTCTGTCGGTTCCCGGTGTGCTCAAGGCTTGGGCTTTCCGTGATCCTTATGCGCCGGGGTTTCTTGTCGTCCTCTTCCTGTTCAAGGGTCGGCCCAATCTCATACCAACGGCGGGTGACGTCCTGGTCGTGCAGTCGGCGATCGATGCGAAGCGACTGATCAGGATCGATGACAGTGTTGCAGCAGCTCCCGTCGCTTTTCCGATCGATATCACCATCAACGGTCTTAGGAGTGACACGGCTGATGTGCGCGCGGCAATCGCTGCCGGGCTGACGGACATGCTTTACGACAGAGGCAGGCCCGGCATTGCTGGCGACACCTTCACCCTGTCCTTGTCGTGGATTGAGGAAGCCATCTCGACGGCAACCGGAGAGGATCGACACGTGCTGGCGTGGCCGCTCGACGACGTCACTTTGACCAACGGGAAGTATCCAGTCCTCGGGGCAATCACCTATGGCGCGTAACAGTTATCAAAGCGTCGTCACCACAGTCGGGGCTTCACCGGCGGGAGTGATGGCGCTTCCCGATCCCTATGACGCATTGGCGAGCCCTGAAAACGACGACCTGCTCGGTGCATCGTTGTCGATGTGGCCGACTGGTGCAGCCTGGGGCACGCCGGACGGGCAAGCGATGTCGCTTTCGTCCACACTTGCCGGGCTGACGCGCGTCATGGTTGACGGCTTCGTCTGGCTCTATGGCCGCGCATGGCAGCTTGCGCGACAGGCGACGATGTCCGGCGTCAGCGAGACGCTTCCCGAATGGGAAAGGGACTATGGGCTGCCGGAGTCTTGTTTCGTTGGCACCCAGACGACAGCACAACGGCTGCAAGCGCTGGCCCGAAAGGTATCCGGCATACCCACCTTAAACCCGGCGGAGTTCGTAACGCTGGCGGCGGACTACGGCTTCACAATTGAGATCGAGGAGCCGGCGCTCTTCCGCTGCGGTTTTTCCGAGTGCGCGAGCGGCCAGCATGTCGGCGGTTACACCGACGAAACCTTTTGGATTGTCCGCGTTCCAGGACAGGGCATCTCCTATTTCGAGGCTGGCGCCGGGCGGTGTGGCGACGATCTCTTGTTCTCCTTGGGGGAGACAGCAGAACTCCTCTGCCTGCTTCGCAAATACGCTCCCGCCTGGAGCCTGCCAGTGCTCGGCGAATGGGTCGAAACGGCGCCGCTCGTTGACGAGAACGGCACGCCGCTGACCGACGAATACGGCAACGAAATTCTCATCACCCTTTAATCGCAAGGGATATCCCGCATGCAATATATCCAGCCTTTCGGAAACCCCGACACGAATGCATCCTATATCGACCGCAACAGCTCGGCTGGCCAAGCTGGTTCGGCGGTGCCGGCCGCTGCCATCGAGCATCCTATGCGCGAGATCGCCGCTGTCATCGCAGCCGGCGGCTTAACGCCGTCTAGGGCCGACTTGACGCAACTGCTGCAGGCAATCCAGCATCTGATTTCGGCGGCGACCGGTGGTGGTGACACGAGCAATTTCGTGCTGATGCCGCAGGCGCGGGCTCGCCTGCCGATCTTTCCGGAAGTGTTGACATCTGATGGCATCATTCCGGTCATCTCGCCGGCGGCCGGCGCCGTTCGGGTACCTGCAGGTTATGATTTTCTCCATCGCGGCATCTATGTCACCACGACGGCACAGACCGACTTCGCGACGGTTGCCAGTAAAACCTACCATCTGCGCTGGCGGTTATCGGGTGGCTTTGTCCTCAAAGATCTGGCGGATGTGGCCTACAATCCCTCAGCTGCGGCGGAGACTGCGGTCACCTTCGATTCGACATACGACGACATGTTAGTGGCGCGCGTCGTGACCTCCGCCGGTAACGTGCCGACGATCACCAATCTCATCAACAAGAACGTTTTGACGGCAAGTGGCGAGGCATTGGCTCCTGGTACGTTTGGAGCGGGTTTCGGCAGCTGGGAAGATGCGACTATGCCCTCGGCGATTGTCAATTTCACGCCCGTCGCAATCAACTTTGCTCGTAGGCCGGATGCGTATCTCTCGGCCTTCAACGACTTCTGGGTCAAGGATACGACAGTCGCGGCCGATGAGCGTAACGTTGGCGTTCGTGCTCGCAACCGGTACCAGGTTGAGCTTTGGGCGCAGGGGGATAGTGACATGCGCATCGCCTGGGCAGCGAGGGCGTGACCATGGGAAAAATAATCTCGGACCTGAATCCGACCATTTCCCCGTCGCGTACGCACGAACTGGCGGCGATGAAGGACAACACCACTGTCAAGCTGTCGGTGGCGCAAATTATCGGTCTCATTATCAAAGCCGATTTCATTTCGAAGTTCGGGGCGGCGGACGTCACCTTCGCGCCGGCCGGCACTATAGCAGCGGCGAATGTGCAAGCGGCACTTCAAGAGCTCGACAACGAAACTCAAGCTGCGCTTTCCGCGCTTGGGCTTGCGAGGGTTGGCGTCGTCAAGACCCAGGTCTTTAACGCGTCCGGCACGTACACCCCGGATTCTAAGCTTCTTTACGCAGTAATCGAGTGTATCGGTGCTGGCGGGGGCGCTGGCGGTGCAGCTAATAACACTCAAACCGGTGCGTGGAATGCCTCGGGCGGTGGAGGTGGCGGTGCTTACTCTCGTAAGACTGTGACAAAAGCGACCATTGGCGCCTCACAAGCCGTTACCGTGGGTGCGGCGGGTGCCAATGGCGCGGCAGGAAATAACAATGGCAACAATGGTGGAGCCTCAAGTGTGGGCACCTTGTGTGTCGCAAACGGCGGTGGGGGTGGTTTCGGCGCAGCGGATGGCGGTGCTGGCGGTTCCGGCCCCGGAGCGAGCACAACAGGCGCAGTTGGTGATATTACTTTGCAAGGCGGTAACGCTTCAAATGGTCGAAACGGGTCTGTCTCCGCATTCTTCAACGCTGGCGGTTTTGGCGGTGCCTCTCCGGTATTCGGAACGCAGACCCCAAGCGGCCCACCGGGCACACCTGGTTCCGCAGGTCGGACGCCTGGTTCAGGGGGTAGTGGAGCGTCCAGTTACAACAGCGCCGGAGCAAATGCTGGCGGAGCCGGATTCGCGGGTATCGTCATCATTACCGAATATTGCTACGCGTAAGAGGTCGCGCCATGTTCTATTGCAAAGTTGAAAATGGGGTCGTGACGAACCGGGCGGTGTTCGATGAGGAGATGCCGGACGATTGGCCCGACCGCGATACCTGGCATCAGGACGACGAAGCGCAGATCGGATGGGCTTTCGAGAACGGCGCATTTGTTGTTCCGACTTCGGAGCCTCCCACGCTTGACGATCTAAAGGCGTCGAAAGAATCGCTGACGAACGCCAGGGTCTCCGCCTTTTTGAACCAGGGCGCACCGGTTTCCAATAGCTTGCACGTTGCTCTCGACGACAGCAGCCGAGCCGACATGGGCGCCATGGCAACGACAGCCCTGGCGGCCGCTGGCGGCGCAGTGCCGTGGCCCGACAGCTATGTGCAAGGCTGGATAAGCATCGAGAATACTCGCATACCGCTTCCCACACCATCAGATGGGCTCGCATTGGCGGCTGGCGTCGGTGACTATTATGCACGGATTCGCCAAAACGGACGCACTTTGAAAGACGCGGTCATGGCGGCTGCGACTGAAGAAGCGCTCGCCGCCGTCGACCTTGATAGCGGCTGGCCGATAACCAACTGAGAGTTCAAGCCATGTTCTGGAAAATCTTCCGGCTCGCGCCGTTCTCGGTCGCGGCCTATCCCTTCCTTATGCCTATCTCTTGGCTGGTGACGCTGACCGCGTGGGCTCTGTCCCGGTGATATCAGGCATCTCCATGGCAACCGGTAAGAAGGAGGTCGGCGGCTTGCTCGCCTATCTCTACACCCACGACGCCAGCCTCGATGGCGGGATAGAGCAGTCGATCGACGGCTACGATCCGAGCGCCAAGGGCTTCAAGCTTTGGTGGCAACGGGTCTGCTGGATCTGCCGCAATCCCGGTGGCCGGTTCAATGGGTTCGTGCTCGGTTATCTTTCGGACGGCTCAAAGCTGATCTTCAAGAGCGGCGAGCCTTACCCGCCTGTGTCCTACTGGACCGTGATCGAACTGAAGAGCGGTCGCCGCATCTTTGGCTATCGGCACAAGGGCCGTTGGTTCGGGTGGAGCACGAAGCCATTGCGGGTCGCTATCTGCTCAAGGCCAAGCCTCTCTAACACCCAATACAATCTGGAGCGTCCTATGGACCGCAAGCATTTCTTCGGTGCTGTGCGAACGTCGATCTTTGGCGGCTCGCTTACGTCATTTCAAGTTCAGGGGATGGAAGCGCTGCTGGATGCCTGCGCCGAGTTGCAGGTGCCCGATCAGCGCCACGTTGCCTATATCCTCGCCACCCCAATGATCGAGACCGGCGGTTCGTTTGTGCCTGGCGTCGAAAGCCTCAACTATTCTGCCGCGGTGCTGAAGAGCAAGTTCTCGGGCCGCATATCGGCCGCGGACGCCGACCGCTTTGGACGAACGTCACAGCATCCGGCGAATCAGCTCGAGATCGCCAATCGCATCTACGGCAGTGACTGGGGTCGCATGCATCTCGGCAATAACGCAAGCACCGATGGTTGGACGTTCCGGGGTCGAGGGCTTTGCCAGATAACCGGCCGCGCGAACTACGCCAAGTTCGGCGTGGTTAGTGATCCTGATCGTGCCGCAACCCTCCCGACAGCAGCCATCATCATGGTTCGCGGGATGCGCGACGGATCGTTCACTACCAAGAAGCTGGCCGACTATTTGAATGACGCTGGCACGGACTACGTGAACGCTCGCCGCATCATCAATGGCCTGGATCGGGCGCAGGAGATCGCCGCATATGCAAAGAAGTTCGAGGCAGCGCTCCATGATTAGCTACATCAGGCGCAGCACCCTCAAGCGTGAGGCGTCCTCAATTCTCATGCTGTGGCTGCTCGGCATGTCGACCTATGTCATCATCGTCAGCAGCGAGCCGATCAAGGTTCAGATCCTTGAGAGTTTCATCTATCCGATCGGCATCATCTTCGCCGGTGCGTTCGGTCTCGACTGGATCAGCAAGCAGACGACAATCGCCGGTCCCAAGGCGACCAAGAAAGATGAGGGGGCGGGTTGATGCTTGCGTTTCTCGCCAGCCCATTGGGGAAGATCGCCGGGGTTGCTCTGATCGTCGCGGCAGCTTTCCTCGGCTTCCGCTTGTGGCTCTTCTCGCACGATAAGGCGATCCTCTCTGGATATGTCCTGCTGTCCGAGAAGACAGCGGCGGATGCAAAAGCCGCCGAGATGGAACGACAGCGCAACGCTGCCTCCCAGGCGCTGGATGATCACCGCAAACGGCTGGCTGCTGCCGAGGCTTCCGAGCAAGCTGCCAAAGATACCCTCGAGAACGAGATCAAAGCCTATGAGCTTCAGCTATCCGAGAAGAACCGTGCTTGCCTTGCTGATGCTGCCGATCGGGATTTCATCCTGCACCACTGAGCGCCTGAACAAGGCAGTGACGGCTCAGGGCCAGATCCAGGCCGGCATTGCCTTACCTGAATGGCCTGATGACTGCCGGAAGCAGGAGCCTCATGCTTCGATTGAGGTTGGCTCTGAATTGCGGTCGGTGCTTGTTCGGGAACGAGGCGCGCTCGATCGGCAGAACGCTCGGACAGGGCGCTGCGCGGCCTTATACGAAGACATCCAGACGAAGTTCGGCACTCGCTGAACCCATAGCATTTGCATTTGAAGGGGCAGGGGAATTGACGCCAACGGACGAAGGTACGATGCATCGCGAGATCGGCATGCTAACCGCAAAGGTCGACATGATCCTGGAGGGTATCCGGCGATCGGAAGAGAAGGCGGACGTCAGCCGCGCCTCGACGCATCGGCGCATGGATGAGATTGTCGACCGCGTAAGTAAGATGGAACTCTCTACGGCATCAGTTCAAGACGACGTGAAGGAAATGAAACCAACCGTCGAGGAAGTTCAGCGCTGGAAGCTGATGGGTCTTGGGGCGCTCGGCGTTATCGGTATAGCCGGTGTAGCGCTCGGCGTGACGTTCGCAGATGTAATCCGTCGCGTCTTGATGGCTGCTTTGGGCCGGTGAGTATCGAGAATTTACTGCTATTGGTAGTTGATTTTATTAGAACCACTAGCGCACTATGCGGATACATCGATAGGGGGTTTTGATGTTTCGTACTCTTCCGCTGGCAGCAGCAATCATTTTCGCGACAACTTTCCAAAGTCAGGCTGGCCTTCAAAGCTGGTCTGTCGAAAAGGAATCCGATCCCTTCTCGGGCGGCGAGAGTGTTTCGGTGAACTTCATGACAACCTTTCGCTCCGGCGTTCTCGTGCTTTGCGACAGCGCCAAGAAGGGTCTGAGGGTTCGTGCAATCCCGGGATTCGATTACGATCAGCGTCTCGCTGATTTCAAGCCGACGATGAAATTTGCATTCGACGGAAAGCTGCTCTTCACCGCTGAAGGCGAAACGGGTTCAGTCGGTAATAATCTCGCTGCATCCGAAGTCGAATTGGAAGGTGATCAGGCCAAGCTGTTTGTCGAGGCGTTCGCTTCAGCGAAGAAACAGATCGCGATTGATGACGGCATTGCCGATAAACCGCACCTTCTGACCGCCAAGGGTTCAACTACGTCTGGCTCTGCGATTGTTTCCTGTATCGAAAAGCAGGGTACCTCTTCCTGATAGTCGCACCAATCGTTTCGGCGATCGGGGTGCCATGTCTTGGCGAGCCCTTCCGCAAACGCCAACCAAAGCGTTGTCTTGTCATCTAATAGACAAATTAGAACAATCTTAAAAACGAGTCTTGACTGTCCGGATTTAATGCTCAACTGATTCGGCCAGAGGTGACGGGATGACTGAATACGTAGGTGAACATATCTCAATCCGCGACGTGTTGGTGTGCGTCGAGAAGCGCCAGGGCATCAACATGCGCCGGCACTGCACGCTAAGCGATCTGGCCTACAGCCTGCTTTACCGGTGGCCGGAAGATCATCGTGGCAAGGAATGGGTGGTTGCGCAGACCATGTGCCTTGAGGCGATGGAAGGGCACAGAGATCCAGAGCAAGCACGGGCGGCTTTCGTAGCCGCAGCGTTGGCCGCTGAGATGCTGATGGTCAAGGAAGAATACATACAGTTACGGGGCGAGAGGCGTCCCAAGGCCAATCGCGGGCAGCGGTCGCTAGACACACGGCCGTAAGCCATTGGCTGCCAGCAGCCGATCATAATAGTCCTCGACCTTCCGCATCGCCTCCCGGCCTTGGGCTTCATAGCCCTGATGCGGTAGCAGCCTCTTAGCCACTCTCGGCCCATGAGCCGACCAGAGCCACTTGCCTTTCATCGGGCCGTGCGGCTGCTTCTGAATTCGCCCAACGTCAATCTCCCCGTCAACCCCGGACCAGTCGTTATCGGTCGGCACGTCGTTGTCGTCGATCTTCGTTCGGCGCCATTTATATTTCGGATCGTAAGTGCTCATGGTCCGTAAATCTGTGAGACATCACGAAAGAAACGGATAACTATCAAAAGGGCATCTATGATGCCTCACAATTCTGCAACGTCATGATTTCGCTTACTTGTCGCACTCCGGCATGGGGCGCCATCTAAAGTGCCCTAAGACGGAAACATCTTGTCCAGTTCAGCATCAGCATCTTCGATGATGAGGTCAATCTGCAGTGCACTTCTCCGAGCCATTGAATAGAGATCATCAAGGCGCGAGTAACGAGAAGAGTAGGTATCAAAGGCAATCACATCGAGGAATGGATTGTTGTCGTCGCCGGTCCTAAGCCCTATAGAAATGCCTTCTGTTTCGTCCTCGGGTTCCTGCCACTTCCATACATGCACCCGGAATTTCCCGAATTCGGTTTTGTATTGTGTATTGGGTCCGGGCATCCACCTGATCGAGCCGTCGCGCGTCTTGTCGGACAGCTTTGGGATGAGGTCTTCAAGCGTTTTCAATTTGAATCTCCTTCCGACTTTTACCGGAAACCGCGCTTTCCCAAAGGGTCACTTCGGAAAGGAGGTCGTCTATAAGTCTATTTGCCGCTGTTTGGCTGAATTTCGGGTGGCTGATCCTGCCCCACTCGATCTGCTTATCGATTTTTCCTAGCGTTCGTTTAAGCGAATCAAGACTGTCGGCGTCCAAATCCCTAGAATTCGCGTGCAGTCTGAGTGTCCGCTTAATCGGAATGAATACGACCTGTGCAAGTCCATAGTCTCCCCGCTGAACGAGATGTGTAATGGTATTCATCTGAGCGCTTAGATAAGCGAGGTTGACGCTATCGACGTGCGCAGACAGCCTATCTACGGCGTGCTTCACATGCTCCGAGGCGCTCTTTAACTTGAGCAGCTGCCAAATTGTAACGCCGAGGCCCAAAACCCCTAGGACGAAGCCAACCCATCCGAGGACGCCCAACGTCTCGTCTGCGAGCGCGAGACATGCAATATCGTATTGTTTGCAAACGGAAATGTTCATTAAGTTAGACTTGCTGAGTGCGTTTAGGATGCATATCAGACTGCTATGCCCGCTCCAAGCGCAATGTTATCCCCACAAAGAGGTCGGCGATTTTCCATCAGCCCCTTGCCATGTTGATTTTTGTAACCTACTAGTAGGGAAAGAAAATCAACATGGCGGAAAAAGCATGATTGTTGAAACCAGCATTGTACGTGACGAGTGGAGTGTAGATGCGCGCCTTGTTGAGCTTGGCCTCGACCGGCATCTCCTTCTTGAGGTGCGCGATGTGGCGCGGAGCGCGGCGTCCAACGCTACAGATTTTCATCCAGCGAATGCTGCTGGCACATTCGCTTATCAAGAGGGATCGTGGGGCCTGCGGGACCGCTTTGTGGGCGAGGAGTGGGAAGTCGATCGCAGCGAGGGTATCGAAGCCATTCGCAACACGAAGCGTGGCCTTCGGTTGGTTTTTTCCAACGTGGACATCGCCGCTCACGATGAAAAAAAACCCAAGCCGCGCTCGCCAAAAGGCGCTGGCGCAGAACGGGCATGCATGGGCAACCTTTTCGGCGTTGATTTGCCCGAGTTTGCCAAGCTCGAAGCGGATGGCCTTGCTACGTACTATCTGATGGTCGACGAGCGCGGCGCTGCGGAGTTGACGCGTCCCGTCGTGGAGGGCCGGACCTTCAGTGCTTACGTGGAGCGCATCTATCTCTCCGATGGCTCTGACATGGAACTTGACAAACTTGCTCTGGATGATGGAGAGCGGGCAGACGATTTCGATCCGTTCGTGATCGCTCGAAGCTAGTCGGGAACGGGAATGTTCAACAGTAAAAGGCTATGTCTCGCCAGAATGCGTCGGCGGCTCACGGCAAAGGGCTTAGCCGACCTAACCAAGCTGTCAGCGATGACAATTACGCGTCTTGAGAAGGGTGACAATCAGCCCGATGAGGGTACAGTCGCTCGCATCGCCGCTGCGCTCGCCTATCCGGTAGGTTTCTTTTACGCAGACGACCCCGAAGAACTCAACACCGAAGCCGTCAGCTTTAGAAGCTTGACGAAAATGAGCGCCAGGGAACGTGATGCGGCGATTTCTGCTGGGTCGCTAGGACTGCAGCTTAGCGAATGGGTTGAGAAGCGTTTTTCCCTTCCAGCACCTAACCTATTGGACCTCAGCTACGAGACAGACGTTGAGGCTGCCGCTAGATCACTGCGAGAACATTGGGGTCTAGGTGAGAAGCCTATAGGAAATGTGATTGGCCTGTTGGAAACACAGGGCATTCGCGTTCTCTCACTCTCCGAAAATACCAGGACAGTCGATGCCTTTTCGTTTTGGCGAGATGAGCGCCCGTACATTTTTCTGAACAATTTCAAGACTGCTGAGCATAGTCTGTTCGACTCTGTGCATGAGCTAGGTCACCTAGTCTTGCATCAGCACGGTGGTCCACAAGGAAATTCGAGGGTTGCCGAGCGTGAGGCAAACGCTTTCGCCTCTGCCTTTTTGATGCCTGCGAACGACGTTCGTGCCAGAGCGCCTCGTTTCATCGATACGAGCGTTGTGATCAAGATGAAGTCGAGATGGCGAGTTTCGGCGATGGCCATGGCGTATCGCCTTCATGTTCTAGGGCGCCTGTCCGAATGGCAATATAAATCCATATGTATCGAACTGGGGAAGAGGGGATACCGAAACGGAGAGCCGAACGGTATTCAACGCGAAACTTCAATTGTCTGGAAGAAAGTGTTTGCTCAGCTTTGGCACGAGCGCGTTACGAAAAATGATATCGGTAGGGAACTTGGAATCCCCCTAGACGAACTCGATGGCCTCGTGTGGGGTCTAACGGGCATATCTGCGCCACCCCCTAAGGCAAGAGCGCTATCTGCAGTTTAACGGGCCGATTGCGGACCGTTTCAATGGACAGAAGCGGAACAGGCGCGAACAAACAAGATGCGCCTATCCCGGTTTTGCTGGGTTTTGCCGAAGCCGTCGACGTTCGGGACGGGAGGCTATCGCCGTGGCCGCTTGCTTTCTATGATTATCAAGTGGAAATTGTCGCGGGAAATTCAGAAGAGAAAAATTTGCTATATGAAGCCATTTCAGTGGACCTGCCCTTTCTGCAAGCATCACCAGGTTGCGATAGACGACACGAGCCACCACCAAGTCAGCATCTTAAGGGTCGGCCAGACGAAGCACGGCCATGTTGGGCTTGAGGTGTCTGCGCTGCGGTGCGTCAATCCCGCCTGCAACGAGATTTACGTGAAGGCGCAAATGGGGCCGTTGAGATCAAACCCGAACGGCATAATGCAGATAGCCACTCCTATACAGAGTTGGAATCTCCGGCCTGATAGTTCGTCGGTGCCTCAACCGGACTACATTCCAAGGCCGATCAGGGAAGACTACTATGAAGCGTGCCTCATTCGGGATACGAGCCCCAAGGCATCGGCGACACTAGCGCGGCGTTGCCTACAGGGAATGATCAGAGATTTCTGTGGCATAACCAAGTCACGGCTTGTTGATGAAATCAAAGAGCTGAAAAGGCAATTGGATGACGGCCATGCCCCGAAAGGGGTTGAGCCTGAGACGATCGAAGCCATCGACGCAGTCAGAGGCGTCGGGAACATCGGCGCCCATATGGAGCGCGACATCAATCAAATTGTTGAGGTCGATCCAGGGGAGGCGCAGGCGTTGATCGACCTTTTAGAAATGCTTTTTGAGGAATGGTACGTTGCACGCGAAAAGCGGTTGGAGCGACTTGCTAAGGTAAAACAAATCGCTGCCGAGAAGGAGGCCGCCTTGGCTGAAGGCAGGGCTACGTCTCAAGATCGAGGACAGAAATAAGCTGGTTCGATTTCTTAATCGCATCGAAGGCGTTGTTTTAGTCCAAAAGATACTGATACTTCGTTAGATATTCCCGCGCCCAAGGCTGCATAATATAGGGGAACGCCCCGAACGGCGCGGATATCGAGGATGCTCGAGATAAGATCCTCTTATGTTCAAGCAGGCTTACAGTGCCATTTGACAACTGCGCTGAGACTGAGGCTTCTCCGTCGTGAATAAACCGTCGTAGGACAATCTTTTCATCTGCCGTCAATTGGCGCAGCAGCCCCTTGTTTGCTTGGATGAAATACCAGTCCCAGATAGGGCGTTTCACCAAATCCCAAATTGCCCAGGCGAAATTGGTAAGGAGGGCGGCAGCAGATAGCAGGAGAAAAACACCAATCCAGATCCGATAGGTATTTCGAAATTGATCTATCCCTAGCGCCCCGGCATAGGGATCCGGCAGAAACAGGATTAAGGCCGTCGTTATGAGGATTGGCAGCGCTACCCTCGAACTGATCTGATGTGTTAGCGAAAAGATGTTCGTCAGCCAGTCCGGCATATGAGTCCCCGTGATCGTCCCTGATCAAGCGCTATCATACAAAGTCAATTGATCACAACCGAGCTTGCCAAGCAGGAAATTGGGGTTCGACTATATAGCGCGCGCTGAGCCCCAAAATGGGCCCCGAATTGAGCCACAGATTCGTTGTAGTGGGGCCAATTATTAAAGAAAAACAATTAGCGCATTCAAAGTTAAACCCTCTTCACCAGCTCCAATCTTGGGTCGAAGGCGTAATGGCATTGTTCTGCCATGCCATGCAGCGGCGTACAATGCGGGACTGCGCGGATGGCAGCGCTGAGCGTTCAGGAAAACTGGTGCTTCCAATTAGTAGGGTCAGGTCGGTGGTCCAATCACGCAGGCTGCTGGGCGATAAGTGCTCAACCGTTCCTTTTGGGTATCGCACCGGGAAGTCCCAAAACTTGGTCGGAACTAACCCCAACGTAAGTCATGCGAGCGTGTGGCGCCTTTCGTGATCTTTCGCGCATAGCAAGAAAGGTGACGTTGGTAATTCGATGAGAAGTGGTAACATGCTTTCCTGAGCACTTGGCTTCTGAGGGGGAGGGAGAATGGTTCCTCAGCTAAAACGGCACATATGGGTTATGGCGATGATAACCGCCACCACTCCATTTTTTTTCTCATCGCCAGCCCAAGCTTTCGTCGACCCTGTGACTGTAGGGATGGGAATTAGCGTCGTCCAAGGCATCGTTTCGATGGGAAACAAGGGGCCGGATCTCAATCTTGAGGCCACCCTCGCGTCATTGGAAATGTTGCGTGCCGTGCACAAGCGTCTGAATGGCATCGAGAAGGGGATCGAGACTATAATCGTTCTAGTTCAGGATTTGCCCGAGCAGACCAGAGAAATCATGAACGAAGATCGAGACATCTCCAGGTCGGAGACCGTCTTCGGCCAGCTCGACACAATGCACGGGCTCATTGATTCACTGAAGCGCGCGAAGGCTGAGGGCAAGAAGGCAAGGGCTTCGCAGCTTCAAGCAGATATCCGAACGCTTATGCTCAATCTTCGAAGCGAACGGAATGCGCTATTCAGGCGAAGTGATTTCGTCGTCCCGACAATATCAAGTGCAATGCTCATCGAAATAGCAGCGGCGCGGTCAATCAACGAGCCTGACGAAGAGATAAGCGTTATCGTTTCCGAATATGACCAGAGGTTTCGGCTGGCTGAGGGCGCAACCGTCGGAAGCCTCGTATCAATCAGAGGGCAACTTGAGGGCACACAATCGGCAGAAGAGAAGCTCATCATGGAGAGAGTTTCAGGTAAGAAGGATTCTGTAATTGAAGACGGATCTTACCCTTGGATGAGCTTCGTAAGAACAGTCACGACTCGTGAAAGGGGTAAGGTCGATTGCGGCGAACCTCGATCAGGATTACGGGTGGATAGGCCTTTAGATGGTCCCCTGCCGGGGATTGATTGCACCGGAGATATAGACGTTACCAGGCGTGTGGAGCACCAAAGTTGGAGCCGCGCGTTAAAAAAGGTGCCGATTGAAGCGGGAGATCTCTTCAAAATCGAATTGACTGAAGATGGAGGCCAGGTGATCGCTGGCGATTTGCCAGGCGCTCCCGGTACACCGGATATCAACGACGCCAGCAAACAGCATCGGACTGATCATGAGACGTTGTTGAAGGAGGTCAACCAGTTCAATTTACGAGCTGAGGCCATCCAAGGCCTTCGGGGGCTTGAGGCCGTAGTCTCGCTTAGCCGTGCACTCGCCGCGAATTGGGATAGCGGCTTGGCATCAAATCTTGCGGATCTACTAGCAGACACCAATGCGCCGAAATCCTCACTCAATAAAATTGCACAGATTGATCGCGAGATAGCGTCGGTCAAAGCCATCTCCGTTATGGAGCAGAACCGCGAGGATGCCTGGGAGGCAATCGCGGAGGCGGATGCAAAGCTTCAGGACGCGATTCAGCGGGCTAAGGCCGAGGGCTGGCGCGCCGACGTGCTGATGGGTCTTCAAGTTCTCGATCTCTCTTTGAAGACCTATCAATTAGTGGACGGCCTTCTGAGCGTACCTGAATCGGCGAAATTTACGTCGAAACCTCGTGTTTCCACGAAGAGTAAAAAGGAACGCGCTCAAATGGTTCAAAGCCCTCAGCCGCGAAATGACCGTTCAAATCGACTTACGACAATAGCGTACATAAATCAGATCTTGCTTGCAGGCGACAAAACTCCAGCCAGCGCGTGGGAGAAACTGCCGGACAATCCAACGCCGCAGGAAGCGCGCCTAATAGAGGCTATCGCCCTGCTTGATACGATGGACGCGGCAACGGCATACGGCAACGTGTCAAGTACAAGCGATGCTGATCTTTTCGCGAAGGGCGTCAGCAAGGTCAAGGAAATGGATTTTTGGGGCGCACTTTTAGTATCGGTAACTCCAAGTGAGGCCGATGCGGCCGAGCTGGATACATGGAGGACGCGAAACGAACTCAGAAGAAAAGTTAACGCGCAACTTCTCGATTATAAAGCAAAACGCATCACACAAGCTCACTAACGAGCGGAGTTTGGAACGCCTTGACCAATTTGGAGCCATCACCGGTAGCGGGATAGACGTCTGGAGGCGAGCCTTTTCCACCGCTAATCGCGAGCCAGCTCGAGCTCTTCCCACTCAAACTTGATCGATTCTAGCAGCGCTCGGCGCCGCTCCATCTCCGAGCCGTCGCCGTAGACCGGACGGCCGAACTCATGCCCCATGAGGTCGGCCTGCATCCGATCGGAGACGCCGGCGTTCTCGATGCGATCTTGAAACGTGTGGCGGAAGGAGTAGAGCGTATGAAGCCGGGTAGGGCGCAGCTCCTCCTTCTTCATCATCTTGTTGATCAGGGCAGACGCGACATCAGCTTTGTCCTGGTAGCGCGGGAAACCTTCCGGATACTGCTTCGCGGCCCATAGCGCGACGCCAACGAGCGGGATGCGGCGGATCGAATACTCCGTTTTCTGGCGCCGATCGGTGCGCTCCGCGACCTCCAGATGCGGCACCTCGTCATTGAGGACGATGTCCTGGGGGCGAAGGTTGCAGACCTCGCCGAGCCGCATACCTGTTTCGATCATGATGTAGACGATGCAGCGCGCGTCGAGGTTCATGGTCTGCAGGGCATCGGGAGCAAGGATCTTGCTCTGTATCCAGTCGACTGAGAAGGGCCGGCGCTTGTCGAGCTTGTTGGCGTTGGTTTCCTTAATCCGGCTTTTTGTCCAGACTTCCTTGTAGTTCGTGTGCAGTGCTTCATCGATCACCGTCAGCATGCCGAGCATGTCGCTGAAGCTGCGATTCGCCGTATAAGCCTTCAGGTTCTCTGTCTTCACCTTCTGGGTCCACCAGCTGCGGTAGCGGAGAATGTCAGCGCGAACGATCCGGCCAAGCTCCATGTCTTCGCCAAGTTGGCTCTTGGCGTATTCGATTGCACGCAGGCGTGAGTTCTTGTGCTTGCGCAACTGGTCGGGAGACATACCTGTCATCCCCGCCTCGTTATGCTCCTCGTAGAGCGTCCAGACATCGTTCAGGGTAGGGGCGGGCTCGTCGGCCGTTCCCATGACCGCGTCCACAATCGTCTCGGACTGGCCGAAGGCATCTTCGGCCACCGCGATGCGACGCTCGAACTCGACGAGGTCAGCTTCTCCGACGTCGGCCGCCGGCTTGTAGGTGAACCCGAGCGATTGGGCTGCCTTCAGTGCGGCCTCGTATCGCGCCACAGACGATTCCTTGCCCTCGCCATGCAGAAGGGCTTTCCAAAGCGTCTCAAGCGCCTGGTGGACGTCCTCGGCGCGGCTGAGCGCTTCCTTGTGGTTCTTCGTCTTCAGGGATTGCTTGACGTGAACGCGGCGATCGAGCGGCGCGACCTCGATCGGAACGCGTCTGTAGTACCGATAAATGCCGCTGGTGGGGTGTTTGACCACGTATCGCGAGATATCGTCATTGGCCATGAGGGGTGGCTTCCTTCGGCTTTAGTCCCGATGTAGTCCGCAATGTATCCCAAAATGTAGCCAAAACAGCAAGAGGCGGGCAAATGCAGCTCTTGATCCAGCTCGATGGCGTGACGCTAAGTGTTTGTAAACGCAGGAAAAAAGAAGGGCTGCGCTTGTGACGCAGCCCTTTTGAATCTGGCTCCCCGGGCCGGATTCGAACCGGCGACCTGTCGATTAACAGTCGAATGCTCTACCGCTGAGCTACCAGGGATCACCGCTCGCCGCGGTGTGAGTGGCCTAATACAAATGCTTGCCCGATTTGCCAAGCGGTTTTTTCAAAAAAATGACATCCGCTTGTATTCGTTCTGTATAACCCCATCTCCTGTGGATGACTGAAGCACATGATACCACTGGAAAACCGGCCGCCAAGCGATTTGGCATCGACCACACCACGGGCCGTCTCATTCTGGGGTCCGTAAGTTTCCCATTCCCGCGGTCGCGCCTTGCCCGGATGTCGATCGGCGTTGTGCTGATCCTGGGCGGTTTTTTGGGATTCCTGCCCGTCCTCGGCTTCTGGATGCTTCCGCTGGGGTTCCTTATTCTATCGCACGACCTTCCTCTCGTCCGGCGGATGCGGCGGCGATTGTCCGTCTGGTGGAAGAAGGGGCGGAAACCCGCCCCTTGATCAGCTGAACAGGCCTGCAGCCCAGTAGAAGAATGCGGAAATGAGTGCCGCTGCCGGAAGCGTAATGACCCAGGCGACGACGATGTTGCCCGCCAGGCCCCAGCGGACGGCTGAAACGCGCCGTGCCGCGCCAACGCCGATGATGGCGCCGGTGATCGTGTGCGTCGTGGAAACAGGGATGCCGAGCCACGTGGCCGCAAAGAGCGTCAGCGCGCCGCCGGTCTCCGCGCAGAATCCCTGCATCGGGTTAAGGCGGGTTATCTTCGATCCCATCGTGTGAACGATTCGCCAGCCGCCGAAGAGCGTTCCCATTGCCATGGCTGTCTGACAGGACAGGACCACCCAGAGCGGTACGTGGAAGGTTCCGCCGAGATAACCCTGCGAATAGAGGAGCACTGCTATGATGCCCATTGTCTTCTGCGCATCATTGCCGCCATGGCCCAGCGAGTAGAGAGAGGCGGAAACGAACTGCATGAGGCGGAACGTCCGATCGACGGCGAACGGCGTTTGCCGAACGAAGATCCAGGAAACGGCAAGAACGAGGAAGAGCGCCAGGATGAAGCCGATCAGCGGCGACATGACGATCGCGCCGGCTGTTTTTAGCAATCCGCCCCATACGATCGAGCTGAAGCCGACCTTTGCGAGGCCAGCGCCTACCAGCCCGCCGACCAGCGCATGGGAGGAACTGGAGGGGATACCGAAGATCCAGGTGACGATATTCCAGATGATTGCGCCCATCAGCGCCGAGAAGATCACCAGCGGCGTCACGATGTTGGGATCGATGATGCCCGTCCCCAAGGTCTCAGCCACGTGCAGGCCGAAGAACAGGAACGCGATGAAATTGAAGAAAGCGGCCCAGACGACCGCGTGGTGCGGCCTGAGCACACGCGTCGAAACGATCGTCGCGATCGAGTTCGCGGTATCGTGCAGGCCGTTCAGAAAGTCGAAGAAGAGAGCGACCGCGATGAGAGCCGCCAGCAATGGAAAGGCGAGGGTGGCGTCCATCTAGACGTTCTCGATCACGATGCCGCTGATTTCATTGGCAACGTCCTCGAAGCGATCGACGACCTTCTCGAGTTCGCCGTAGATTTCGCTGCCAATGATATAGGCCATCGCATTCGACGCGCCATGCCGTACGAAGAGTCCCTTCAAACCATTGTCGTGCAGTTCGTCGGAGCGTCCTTCGACGCGGGTGACTTCCTCGGTGATCGCCATCAGGCGCGGGGCATTGGAGTTGATGCGGCTGAGCAGGGGGACCGCCTCGGCTATGAGGTGTGCTGCCTGGACGATCGCCGCTCCCATTTCCTGCATGCGCGGATCGAATTCGGTTTGCTCGAAGAGACGGATCGTCTTGACGGTCTTATGCATCATGTCGATCGCATCATCCATCGACTGGATCAGATCCTTGATATCAACACGGTCGAAAGGCGTGATGAAGCTCCGGCGGACCGCAAGCAGCACCTCGCGCGTGATGTTGTCGGCATCGTTTTCGAGCGCGACGATCCGGTCGCAATGGTGTTCGATATCCTTGCCTGCAAGCAATTCGTTGAGCGCTTCCGCCGCGCCGACGATTGTTCGGGAGTGCTGTGCAAAGAGATCAAAGAACTGATCCTCGCGAGGAAGAAGTTTACGAAACCAGCTGAGCATTCCATCCATCCATAGCTATTTTTGAAGGTCGTCATAAAATAGCGGGACTTGCAATAAAAGTGTCACAATTGCACCAGCCGCGATTCTTTTCGCCCGGAGATGGAAGGCGTAAGGCGGAACTTGGAAGCTTTTTGGACGTTATTATCCTGAGCGTTCTTCACGCGAAGTGCGTACGAAATTAGAAGGTGCCGGAATGAAAAAACTTGCGGTATTGATGTTGGCAATTGCGACGAGCCTCGCTGGCGTCGGTCCGTCTTTTGCCGAAAACTCAGGCGATGAGCATTCCGCTCAGAGTCGCGGTGGGTTTGGAGATTCCGGCGTCAGAAACAGCCGCGGCTTCGACCGCTGCAACATCTATCGTTGTGGCGGCTACCGCCATGGCCACTACGGGAATCGCGACTACGGAAATCGGTACTACGGAAATCGCTATTATCGCGACAGCTACTACCGCAACGATTACAACGATACTGGCGCGCTGCTCGGCGGTCTTGCTGCCGGCGCACTCATCGGCGGTCTGATCGCTTCGCAGCCGCAGGCCAGACCGGTGGGCAATTCGCACGTCGACTGGTGTTACAGCCGCTACCGGTCCTATCGGGCCTATGACAACACCTATCAGCCCTATTACGGTCCGCGGCGGCAGTGCTATTCGCCCTACTAGTGGTTGATTACGGAACCGGCGGCATGACGATCCAAAATACCGCCGGTTTTTCAACTACCCCCTTGCACTCGATTTCTATTCATTCTAAATGCCCGCCAACGCTTCGGTCATGAAGCGTCGTGAGGCCTCGTGGCGGAGTGGTGACGCAGAGGACTGCAAATCCTTGTACCCCGGTTCAATTCCGGGCGAGGCCTCCAAACCTTCCCATACATTCTGCAGTCATTGATTTTGCGGCTGTGTTTCCCACAGTGCCGCGGTGTTGTGGTCGCGTCTTCAGGCCGCCATTCGGTCGACAACAGCGGCGAATTCAACGTGCTGGTTTCATCCGACGAAACTTCGAGCCTAACCTCGGCAACCACCTACTCCAATCGGATTAGGACCTAGGTCCGTCTAGGATAGCCCCTGCTACGGGGCTATTGTGTCTCTTGCAAGTCTGCGGAGGACGGTGGGGCTTTGAGGCACCGGACCCACTTGCTGAACAGGTCCATTGCCCGTGGCAGACTCGGCGGGGGTATGTTCACTGTCCCGAAATGCTGGAGGGGCTAGCCAAGTAGGCTGGCCCTCCCGGCTTCTGGGTTGCCGCCTCGACGTAAGAGCCTTCAGTGTCGACAGCACTCTCTTTGTTGCGTCCGTTCCCGCGCCGCCAAGTTCACCTGCTTTGGCAATTGCTCCATCGGCATAGTGAGAATCCACACAACACTAGCGCTGGCGCATGTCTTCCATACCCAAATCGTCGGATTGCCGAATTTTCGATAGGCCCTAAGCTTTGTGTTGAGTTGTTAGGAGCGCCTCCCATGCCGGCGACCCAAATGCCGCAATTGATCTTTGCCCTGAGCGTGGCGCGGGAAATGGCGAAGCGCGAGCGGCACGCCGACGTGCTGGTGATACTGATCGACGAGGCCCTGAAAGAGGCAAAGGAAGAAGCGCTGCGCTACGGCATTCTCGTCGACATAGAAGAGGAAACGGAACTGCAATAGGCCCGCCGGGCGGCCCCGGCCGCGGCTATCAAGGGCCCCGGCCGGGTTGTCGACCGGGGAGGGGCTGGGGAGGCTCCAAGGTCGGCGTCGATACGCTACAGCTCCTGTTTGACGGCCGCTATTGGTGCTTAGAGCTATGTTTCGTCGTTTGTTCTTGCCTAAAAAGAACCTTGCAGTGGCGGTCCATTTGTCACCCAGCGAAAACGCCCCCGTTGGCGTTCAGTTCACTCGCTGCAGTGACGGCACTGGCGACACGCCCGACGTCGCGACATTCGGCGCGCCGACACGCACAAAGGGAATCAGGAGAATGATCGCGAGCAGCACGCAGATGAAAAGGCTGCCCAGCAAGATTGGTTTGATTGCCATGTCCCGTCCGTCGAATCCCAAGGGAACGACACTATTGGGGCAGAACCTGACAACGGCCTGAAGGCAGGCAGTCAGCTCGTTTCACGATCGAAAAGACCGCAGCAAAAGATGCCGACCAGTGTTGCGATGATGAAGAAGTCGAACAACGAGAGATATTCGATGATATTAGGCATGGCCTACTCCTCCTCTGTTCCTCCGGTTGCAACAATATCACGGCGCCCGCGTTTGTTCCATGAAGGATTGCGGTCGGGTCACTTCCGCGACACTCGTACTGGAATTCTTGGCGCAGGCATTCGCGAAGCCTTGAAAGGCCGGTGTGCTGAGATTAAGAGACGTGCAGACAAAGCCGCTTCTACGGGCGAGAGGACATGATGAATTTCGAATCAGCACGCGCAAACATGGTCGACAACCAGCTTCGCACGACGGACGTCACCTCGCATTCAGTGCTGACGGCCTTCCTCACGGTGCCGCGCGAGGCTTTCGTTCCTGAGAAGGCCAAGCCGCTCGCCTATATCGATCGTGATGTTGAAATCTGTCCTGCAGCGGCCGGCAAGCCGGCGCGCTACCTCATGCAGCCGTCGCCGCTTGCAAAGCTGCTCCAGCTTGCGGCTGTCACGAAGGATGACGTCGTCCTCGAGATCGGCGCTGGCAGTGGCTATGTATCGGCTCTTTTCTCGCAGCTTGCCGATACGGTGATCGCCGTTGAAGAGGAGGAAACGCTGGCGGCGGAAGCCAAGACCAACCTCGCCGCCTACACAAATGTGTCGGTCGTCACGGGGCCGCTCAATGCGGGCAACGCGTCAGGCGCTCCCTATGATCTCATTTTCGTCAGCGGCTCGGTCGAGGAGGTTCCTTCCTCCTTGCTGTCGCAGCTTCGTGATGGTGGCCGTCTGGTCACCGTACAGGGCTACGGCGGTTCGGCGCGTGCGAAGGTTTTCGTGAGCGAGCGCGGCACAATTTCCGAAAACGTCTATTTCAACGCCTCCGTGAAGCCGCTGCCCGGCTTTGCCAAGGCGCGTGAATTCGTATTCTGAGCCAAAGCTCCGATGACCGATTCTCGACGGGCGCCTCTGGCGCCCGTTTTCTTTCCCGCCATGGAATCCGAGCGCCAGGCAGCGTGGCAGAAAAGCTGTGCATGGCATCATTCATTTGATTCGCGATGATTTTTTTAAATCCTCGGCTATCCTAAGGTATGGGTGATTCGGATGCCCATTCCACGCAATCCGGTCGTTTTTCGGAGTAACGGGGATAGATATGGCTCAGCCAAGCGTAGCGCGTGAACCGTCCATGGAAGAGATTCTGGCGTCGATCCGCCAGATCATCGAGAGCAATGACCCCGGTGCGGGCAGGGCACTCTCCGCGTCACTGCCGGCGGTTTATGGTGCTGACGAGGACGATCGCGGCTCGGACATTCATTTGACGGTGGACGAGACCTACGCTGGCGTGGAATTCCCTGAAACGGTCGCTCAGCCCGATCCGCGTTTCGTCGCGGCCAACTCGGCAGGGTCGGCTCCCGTGCCGGAGGCACAGCCGCGCGCCATGTCTCTTGCCGATGTCGCTGCGCGCGTCCGTGCCGCCTCGGAGAGGAACGCTGCGCAGTTGCAGCGCGAAGTGCCGCCGGCATTTCGGCCGCCGGAAGCAAGAGCCACCGAGGTGAGGACTGAAACGCCGGACGCTGTCGGCGAGGCACCGCTGTCCCCGCGCCCTACGGAAGCCGTTACCGCACCCTTTTCAGTTCCTGCGGCGAAAATTGTTGCTGTTCGCCCGCCGGTAGAGGTTCCATTCGAGCTACCTCCGGTCGTTGCCATGGAGCCGCGACCAGCTGTCGTTCCCGCGGCCGAGGTAGCAGTTGCCGCTGTCGCCGAGGCTGCGAAAGAAACAATGCCAAGCGTTGTTGAGCACGAGCAGCAGCCAGCGCTGCTCTCGCACGACGCCGGACTGCAGATCGCTCGTTCCTTTGAGGAGCTTGCCGCCGCAATCGATGGTGCCGAGCGCCGGTCGTTTGATGAGATCGCCGAAGACATGCTGCGCCCCATGCTGCGCGAATGGCTGGACGACAATCTGCCGACGCTGGTCGAACGTCTCGTGCGCGAAGAGATCGAACGCGTGGCGCGTGGCCCGCGCCGCTGATCGGAAACGCCTTTGCTCAAAAGCCGCTCCGGTCTCCGGGGCGGCTTTTTTATTGACTTGCCCGTAGCCATCCTATTTACAACCCGCATCTAAGAACCTCCAGATTTTGGTCCCCAAATGCTCGACAAGACCTACGATTCCGCTACCGTTGAACCGAAAATCGCTGCGAAATGGGATGAGGCGGACGCCTTCCGCGCGGGCGCCAACGCCAAGCCGGGCGCCGAGACTTTTACCATCGTCATCCCGCCGCCGAACGTGACCGGCTCGCTGCACATGGGGCACGCGCTGAACAACACGCTGCAGGACATCATGGTCCGCTTCGAGCGCATGCGTGGCAAGGATGTGCTCTGGCAGCCGGGAATGGACCATGCTGGCATCGCCACCCAGATGGTTGTCGAGCGCAAGCTGATGGAACAGCAGCTGCCAGGTCGCCGCGACATGGGGCGCGAAGCCTTCATCGATAAGGTCTGGGAGTGGAAGGCGGAATCGGGCGGCCTTATCTTCAACCAGTTGAAGCGCCTCGGCGCCTCCTGCGATTGGTCGCGTGAGCGCTTCACGATGGACGAGGGGCTTTCGGAGGCCGTTCTTGAAGTCTTTGTAACGCTTTACAAGGAAGGCCTAATCTATCGGGACAAGCGCCTTGTCAACTGGGATCCGAAACTCCTGACGGCGATCTCCGACATCGAGGTGGAGCAGCACGAGGTCAACGGAAATCTCTGGTACTTCCGCTATCCGTTGGAGCCCGGCGTCACCTATCAGCATCCCATCGCCTTCGATGACGACGGCAAGGCAACGGAATGGGAAACGCGTGACTATATCGTCGTCGCGACCACTCGCCCGGAAACGATGCTTGGCGACACGGGCGTCGCGGTGAACCCGAAGGATGAGCGCTACAAGCCGCTCGTCGGCAAGCATGTCATCCTGCCGATCGTTGGTCGGCGAATTCCGATTGTCGCCGATGATTATCCGGACCCGACGGCCGGAACCGGCGCTGTCAAGATGACGCCGGCACATGATTTCAACGACTTCGATGTTGGCAAGCGTGCCGGTCTGCGAGTCGTCAACGTGCTCACTGCCGACGCTCGGATCACGCTCAAGGATAATGAGGATTTCCTGGAGGGGATTCCGGATGCCGCCGCATTGCACGGCGCCTGGGACGAACTTGAGGGCAAGGATCGTTTCGAGGCCCGCAAGATCATCGTTCGTATCTTTGAAGAAGGCGGCCTGCTCGACAAGGTCGAGCCGCACAAACACATGGTTCCCCACGGTGACCGTGGTGGTGTCCCGATCGAGCCGCGCCTGACGGAGCAATGGTACGTCGACGCCAAGACGCTCGCGGCACCGGCGATCGCCTCGGTCCGTGAAGGCCGGACTAAGCTCGTTCCGCGCAGTTGGGACAAGACGTATTACGAGTGGATGGAGAACATCCAGCCGTGGTGCGTTTCCCGTCAGCTCTGGTGGGGCCATCAGATCCCGGCCTGGTACGGTCCGGATGGTCAGGTCTTCGTTGAAAAGACCGAAGAAGAAGCGCTGCAGGCGGCGATCCAGCACTATCTCTCGCACGAAGGCCCGATGAAGGCCTACGTCGAAGACCTGCTCGAGAACTTCAAGCCCGGCGAAATCCTGACGCGCGATGAAGACGTTCTCGACACTTGGTTCTCCTCCGCGCTGTGGCCGTTCTCGACGCTCGGCTGGCCGGAACAGACGCCGGAGCTGGACCGCTACTATCCGACCAACGTTCTGGTCACCGGCTTCGACATCATCTTCTTCTGGGTTGCCCGCATGATGATGATGGGCCTGCATTTCATGAAGGATGACGATGGCGTTCCGGTCGAGCCGTTCCACACGGTTTATGTCCACGCGCTGGTCCGCGACAAGAACGGCCAGAAGATGTCGAAGTCCAAGGGCAACGTCATCGATCCGCTGGAACTGATCGATGAATACGGCGCCGACGCGCTACGCTTCACGCTGGCGATCATGGCAGCCCAGGGTCGTGACGTGAAGCTCGATCCAGCCCGCATTGCCGGCTACCGCAACTTCGGCACAAAGCTTTGGAATGCGACGCGGTTTGCCGAGATGAATGGCGCCAAGAGCGATCCGCATTTCGTGCCGGAAGCAGCTGAACTGACGATCAACCGCTGGATCCTGACGGAGCTTGCCCGTACGGAACGTGACGTAACGGAAGCCCTGGAATCCTACCGCTTCAACGATGCAGCAGGGGCGCTCTATCGCTTCGTCTGGAATCAGGTCTGCGACTGGTATCTCGAGCTGCTGAAGCCAGTCTTCAACGGCACGGACGAGGGTGCTAAAAAGGAAGCGCAGGCCTGCGCGGCCTACATCCTGGAAGAAATTTACAAGCTCCTGCATCCCTTCATGCCGTTCATGACGGAAGAACTCTGGGCGCACACCGCAGGCGAGGGCATCGAACGCGACACGCTGGTTTGCCATGCCGAATGGCCGGCGCCGTCCTACGCCGACGATGCGGCGGCCGATGAGATCAACTGGCTGATCGATCTGGTTTCCGGCATTCGCTCGGTTCGCGCCGAAATGAACGTTCCGCCGTCTGCCGTTGCTCCGTTGGTCGTTGTGGACGCCAACAGCCTGACGCGCGAGCGGCTCGTTCGGCACGACGCCGCGATCAAGCGTCTTGCCCGTGTCGACGCCATCTCGCTGGGCAGCGAGGCACCGAAGGGAGCCGCGCAGATCATCGTTGCCGAGGCAACTGTCTGCCTGCCGCTCGGCACCCTGATCGACCTTGCCGCGGAGAAAGCTCGCCTCGAGAAGGCGATCGCCAAGGCCGACGGTGAGATCGCCCGCATCAACGGCAAACTCTCGAACGAGAAGTTCGTCGCGAATGCCAACCCTGAGGTGGTCGCCGCTGAACGTGATCGCCTCGAGGAATTGCAAGGCCAGATCGCCAGCCTGCGGGTTGCACTATCGCGTGTGTCTGAGGCGGCATAAAATCAACGCTTGGTAGTAATATATTCTAAGGCGTCCGATTGCGAATCGGGCGCCTTTTTTCAGGCTCGGTCGAGATTGATGGATTTCAAGGCCAGGCTTGCCGGGATCGCTGACGGGAATCCTTGATTTCACACGTTTTCTTGAGCCGTTTGGCGAAAAATATGACTGTTGTTTCTCTGTTACAGGGCGGCGTTATCGTGGAATGGTCGACCTCAATTGCTTGGGTAGTTTTACCTTTCGTGGAATTTTCTTCTAAATTGTTGGAATATTGACGTGCCCGTCAAATTTTTACGTAAAGCATCTGTTGGTGCAGTTTCTAATCACGCCCGATCACAAAGTTGCCATTTATCGGCATCGTCGGCACAGTCCCGCCATTGCAATTGCCCGAGTGGGGGAGACACCTTGGCATCTCGTATGACTTCGGCCAGCATTGTGTCGCTGGTTCTATTTTCAACGCTGGCGCAGCCGTCCTTCGCGGGCGGTCTTGACCGCAGCGGCTATAATATCGATCTGCTGTTTGATCAGTCGCGCTTTTCAGCGCAGTCGGCCGTGATCTATGTCATGCCGCAGCGCGAATTGAAGAATGTGAGGGACACTGATCCTTCCATTCGGCCCGGCGGCGGAAACCTGAACAATCGGTCCCACTCGGCGGACGACACAGAGAATTATGCAGTCCCCTACGTCGGTTTCAAGGCCGGGTATGAAGATGTGGACTGCCTCTTCGACTACTCCGAGCCATTTGGCGCACACACGAATCCCGGCATCAATTGGGCAGGTGCCAACAACAACATCGAAACGAAGATCAAGACGCATAACTATGCCACGACGTGCTCGTACAAGTTTGATGTGGGCCCTGGCCAGCTTCGCTTGATTGGCGGCGCCTTCTATCAGGAAGTGGAAGGCTTCAAGGAGCGCCTAGTTAGCACGGTTCCAATCGCATTCGGCACCGGAACGGGCGTAGGTCGGTTGGACCTTGAAGACAATGCTTGGGGATGGCGGACTGGCATCGCATATGAAATTCCAGAATACGCGATGCGCGCGAGCTTGGTCTATAACAGCCGTGTGAAGTATGACAGCCTGAGTGGTACGGTTGACCTGACGCAGGTCCGGGCGCCAGTCGCACCGCTGAATGCCGCGCCCTATGGCGCAGTCACGAATGTCTTCGGCGAGGCGGAAGCTCCCGACTCGCTGGAGCTAAAGCTTCAGAGTGGTATTGCGCCAGATTGGCTGGCATTTGGTTCTGTGAAATGGACCAACTGGAGTGTCCTCCAGTCGATCTCACTCTGCCCTACATACACGAAGGGCAGGGCTTGCACCGCCACGAGCGGAACTCAGCTCACGTCTCTTGATCTGCTCTATCAAGATGGCTGGACCATTACCGGCGGCATTGGTCACAAGTTCAATGAGCAGTGGACCGGCGCTGTTAGCCTGACTTGGGACCGCGGTACGAGCCACGGCTATGGCTCGCAGACGGACAGCTGGACGGTTGGGGTCGGCGCTGCTTATAACCCGACCGACAACATTGAATGGCGCCTTGCCGGTGCCCTCGGCGTTCTGACGAGCGGTTCCTCCGGAGTGCTGGTGGAGAATGGTGTTCCCTACGGAACCGACGTCTCTTACGACTTCGGCAATGATCTCGTGGCCGCTGTCTCGACCAGCATCAAGGTGAAATTCTAGGTTTCAAAGATGAACCGCAGATCAGCCCGGCAAAACTGCCGGGCTTTTCTTTGTGTACGGGTCGTTAAGCATGGCGTTTCCCTGTCTCGTTTTGTGACGATTCAGCAACAGTTTTTTACCAGCATTTGCGTAAGATGATGCCAAGCTGAAATTGTCCATTTCCCGCCACAAACTAGGCGCAGCGCTATATGCGGGCGAGGGAATGACAGGCGTAAGGTGCGCGTAAAAGAGTACGATGAGCGAATTCGTAGCGGATACAGTCAGGGTGGGTAAGGCCTGCGGCAACGATGCCGCGGCCAGCGCGATTTCCCTTTTCCCGCAAGGCTATTCCGTCTCAGAACTTCGCTCTGACGTTGCGCTTCCGAACCTCTCTTTCTTCTCGCATTCAAACCGATTGGCGTTGTCGGAATCGGCTTCCGGTAACAACGATACAGGTTTGGTCACAATTGGTGATTACCTTTTTCTCGACTGCGGAAAGGCGCGGAGCCGGGCCGCGGGAGTGAGGCGAATGGCATCGCGGGGGAGCCGCGCCGGGCAGCGGGCGGACAGTGTCGATGCGCTTGGAATTGAAGCTCTCGCAGGAGGGCGGAAGGCTGGATGCGACGCGGGCAAAGGGGCCATTGAGCCCACCGCGGGATCGCTCGCCGGGAGGAATGCATCCGCGGATCGAAAGTCCGCACGGGTGGAATCGAAAGAAACCGAGTGAAATGCTGACGTCCGAGTTCAGACCTTTCAGAATGATGCTCATGGGGATTTCCATTGCCTGTTGCGCGGCAATTGTCTCCCCAGCGGGTGCATTCGACATAAAGTCGGGTGTATCGAAGGAGTCTGGCCCGTTCGACCTCTTCAAGTTCGGTTTCAAAGCCTACAAGAACGGCCAGAAGGAAGAGGCGGTCGAAGCCTATAAATACGCGGCGGAAAAGGGACACACGGGCTCACGCTGGGCGCTCGCCAACATGTATGCCGACGGCGATGGCGTCGCGCAGGATGATTTCGAAGCTTTCAAGATCTACAGCGAGATTGCGCAGCAGGGCGTCGAGCCTGGCTCTGAAGATACAGGATTCTTCGTCAACGCCCTTCTGTCGCTTGCCAACTATTACAAGCACGGAATTCCCGATAGCCCTGTAAAGACCGATCTCAACCAGGCGCGTCAACTCTACTTCCAGGTCGCGTCTACCTTCGGGGTGCCCGAGGCGCAGTTCCAGCTGGCACAGATGATGCTGGCGGGCGAAGGCGGCAGCACCAGCACGCAGCAGGCAAAGAAGTGGCTCAACCAGGCCCGCAAGAGCGGCCATCCCGGTGCCATGGCCGTCTTCGGCAATATCCTCTTCCAGGAAGGGCAGGCAGCCAACGGGCTCGCGCTAATGACCGCGGCGCTCGACCGCTGCAAGCCCACGGACTGCGGTTGGATGGAGACCCTGCAGGAGCAGGCTTTCTCCGTCGCAACGGAAAGCGATCGCCGCTCGGCCGTGGCGCTTTCTCACAAGATCGCTGTCAACGGCGCCGATTAAAGCGCGCTGAGCGCTGTCGCCAATCTGAACGAAAAAGCTCAGGCCGCGAAATCGAAGTAGGCTACGACTGGCACGTGGTCTGACGGCTTCTCCCAGGCACGAACGTGCTTTTCGATCGCTGATGATGTCATGCGATCGGCAGCCTCGGGCGAAAGCAACAGGTGGTCGATGCGAATGCCGTTGTTCTTCTGCCAGGCACCCGCCTGATAATCCCAGAACGAGTAGAGTTGAACGGCATCGGTCGTCGCGCGCACGGCATCCGTCAGTCCAAGGCCTCCTAGTTTGCGGAATGCCTGGCGCGTCTGCGGCAGGAACAACGCGTCGTTCTCCCAGGCCTTCGGGTCGAAGCAGTCATGCGGCTCCGGGATGACGTTGTAGTCCCCTGCGAGGATCAGGATTTCCTCGTAGGCCAGACGGTCGGCCGCGAATGAGCGCAGCCGTTCCATCCAGGCGAGCTTGTAGCTGTATTTCTCGGTTTCAACAGGATTGCCGTTCGGCAGGTACAGGCAGCACACGCGGGCGACGCGGTTGCCCGGCAGCGAAAAGACGGCTTCCAGGAAGCGAGCCTGCTCATCGAGCGGATCGCCCGGCAGCCCGCGGCTCACTTCGTCAGGTTTGGTCTTGGAAAGGATCGCGACGCCATTGAAGCCCTTCTGGCCGTGTGTCTCGACATGATAGCCCATCGCTTCGATTTCGAGCCTCGGGAAGCCCTCGTCGATCGTCTTGATTTCCTGCAGGCAGACGATATCGGGATCGGAGTCCTTCAGCCATTGCGTGAGATTGTCGATGCGCGCCTTGACGCCATTGATGTTCCAGGTCGCGATCTTCATGGGGTGTCCTATTCCGCTTCGTCGGCTTCTTGTATCGCGCTCTTTCGATCGCGGACAAGACGATAAAACCGGCCGCAAGGGAATCTTTCGGCGGTTCGATGTGGATACCAGGGATAGGGATTAGATCGAGAAGCTTGTGCCGCAGCCGCAACTTGCAACTGCGTTCGGGTTCTTGATCTGGAAGGATTGGCCAAGGAGATTGTCGACGAAGTCAATCTCGGATCCGGCCATGTAGACCAACGAGAGGCTGTCGATCAGCACCTTGGCGTCGTTCTTTTCGACGATCGTGTCGTCGTCCTGCGGGTCATCTGCAAGGTCGAACTTGTAGGAAAAGCCTGAGCAGCCGCCGCCTTCTACGGAAACGCGCAGCGCGCTCTTCCCGGGTTCGGTGCCGACGATCGCTGCGATTCGTTTTGCCGCGGCATCGGAAAGGGTTACACTTGTGTCCGTCATGTTTGCTCCTGCCGGGGTCAAGATCCGGAGAGAATATCTGTTAGCCGCTCGTTTCAAGCGGCAGATTTCATAGCCACTTGCGCTCTATACCACGAAAGCGCCAGTTCGGGCAAAGTGACTGCTAAAGCATCACTTTGCCGTTTATGCTCTTATAGGTATGAAGAGTGCAGGGCGGCGTCAATGGGCGGGCTGCCGCATATAAGTAATGGTGACGAATGACGATCGACAGGCATGCTTTGGGTTATGGCGACAGCGAGAGGGCCGTCTATGCAGCGGACCCTTGGAAGACTCGCGGCAGGCTTTATCCCGAGGATTTCAGCCCGACACGGTCGGATTTTCAGCGTGACCGGGATCGTATTGTTCACACGACCGCATTTCGCCGGCTGAAGCACAAGACGCAGGTCTTCATCGCCCAGGATGGCGATCATTATCGCACCCGTTTGACGCACACGATCGAGGTCGCGCAAGTTGCCCGCGCGCTGGCCCGGGCATTGAAGCTGGACGAAGATCTCGCTGAGGGCGTGGCGCTCGTCCATGATTTCGGCCACACGCCCTTCGGTCACACCGGCGAGGATGCGCTGCACGAGGTTCTGCTGCCCTACGGCGGGTTCGATCACAACGCCCAATCGCTGCGCATCGTCACTAAGCTGGAGCGCCGCTATGCCGATTTCGATGGCATCAATCTGACATGGGAAAGCCTTGAAGGGCTGGTCAAGCACAACGGCCCGCTTCTGACGAAGGACGGTGCCGGCACACGCGGGCCAGTTCCACAGCCGATCCTGGATTATTGCGAGATCCACGACCTGGAACTGGATACCTATGCCAGCCTTGAGGCACAGGTGGCCGCCATCGCTGACGATATTGCCTACAACACGCATGACATCGACGACGGGCTTCGCTCCGGCTACCTGAGCTTTGAGATGCTGGAGGAGATCCCGTTTCTGGCCGGTCTGATGGCCGAGGTACGGGAACGCTATCCGAACCTTGAGCCCAGCCGCTTTACCCACGAGATCATGCGCCGCCAGATCACACGGATGGTCGAAGACGTCATTTCCGTTGCCCAACGGGGTCTTGCGGAGATCAAGCCGAAAAGCGCAACGGATGTTCGCCTGGCCAATCGGGTAATCGCGACATTCTCCGACGAGATGTCCGAGACTGACCGGCAGATCAAGGCGATGCTGTTCAAGCGCATCTACCGGCACCCCGAGATCATGCGTATTCGTGCCGGTGCTGGGCAGATTGTGACCGATCTCTTCGGGGCCTATATGGCCAATCCAAAGGAGATGCAGAGCCACTATTGGGTGGATCACATCGCAGGGCTTGCCGAACCGGCGAGGGCGCGCCATGTCGGCGACTATCTGGCGGGGATGACCGACACCTACGCGATCAGTGCCCACAGGCGATTGTTTGACCACACTCCAGATTTGCGATAGGCAGCGGTCGCCCGGCTACGACCGGACAAATGCCTTGTGGCAAAGCCTATGCATGGAAGAGTGCGATGAACCTTTTTACCGATTTCGACGCCCGGATTAAAACCGCCCTTGAACAGATCGATCTGGTCAAGGAGAAGCGATCCGAGGTGGATTTCGGCCGCATCGCGATCGAACCGCCACGCGACCCGAGCCACGGCGATGTTGCAACCAACGCCGCGATGGTGCTCGCAAAGCCGCTCGGCACCAATCCGCGCGCCTTGGCTGAGATCATCACGGAGAAGTTGAAGGAAGACGCCGACGTCGCTGACGTCTCGGTAGCTGGACCCGGCTTCATCAACATCAGGCTCTCCGTCGGTTACTGGCAGCGCCTGCTTGCCTCGATGATTGAGGCCGGTACAGACTACGGCCGCTCGACGATTGGCGCTGGCAAGCGTGTCAACGTCGAGTATGTGTCGGCAAACCCGACTGGTCCTATGCATGTCGGCCATTGCCGCGGCGCCGTTGTCGGCGACGCCCTAGCCAACCTGCTTTCTTTTGCCGGCTTTGATGTCGTCAAGGAGTACTACATCAACGATGCCGGCTCGCAGATCGACGTGCTGGCGCGCTCCGTGTTCCTGCGTTACCGCGAAGCGCTCGGAGAGAAGATCGGAGAGATTCCGCCCGGCCTTTATCCTGGCGACTATCTCATCCCGGTCGGTCAGTCGCTCGCGAATGATTACGGGGTCAAGCTGCACAACATGCCGGAAGAGCAGTGGATGCCACTCGTCAAGGATCGCACCATTGATGCGATGATGGCGATGATCCGCGATGATCTGGATGCTCTGAACGTGCATCACGACGTCTTCTTCTCGGAGCGCACGCTGCATGCCAATGGCGCCGCCGCGATCCGCACGGCGATCAACGACCTGACATTCAAGGGACACGTCTACAAGGGCACATTGCCGCCGCCGAAGGGCCAGTTGCCCGAGGATTGGGAAGATCGCGAGCAGACGCTGTTTCGCTCGACGGAAGTCGGCGACGACATGGATCGCCCGCTGATCAAGTCGGACGGTTCCTACACCTATTTTGCTGCCGACGTTGCTTACTTCAAGAACAAATTCGACCGCGATTTCAACGAGATGATCTATGTTCTCGGTGCTGATCACGGCGGCTACGTTAAGCGCCTGGAAGCGGTCGCTCGCGGCGTTTCCGAAGGTAAGGCAAAGCTGACTGTCCTTCTTTGCCAGCTCGTGAAGCTGTTCCGGAATGGCGAGCCGGTCAAGATGTCGAAGCGCTCGGGCGAATTCGTCACGCTCCGCGACGTCGTCGAGGAGGTCGGTCGCGATTCGGTTCGTTTCATGATGCTCTACCGGAAGAGTTCGGAACCGCTGGACTTCGATTTCGCCAAAGTAACGGAGCAATCGAAGGATAATCCGGTGTTCTACGTGCAGTATGCACATGCGCGCTGCATGTCTGTTTTCCGGCAGGCGAAGGAGGTATTTCCTGACCTCGACGTGACGCCGGCCAACCTTGCTAATGCTGTTGCGGGCATCTCGGATCCCGCGGAATTGCAGCTGGTTGCGAAGGCCGCGGAGTTTCCACGCTTGGTCGAGTCTGCGGCGCAGTCACAGGAACCTCACCGCGTCGTATTTTACCTCTATGATCTGGCGAGTTCTTTCCATGCGCACTGGAATAAAGGTAAGGATCAAGTAGACTTACGATTTATTAACGATAAGAACCGAGAATCGAGTATAGCCAGATTAGGGCTGGTGTACGCCGTTGCGTCGGTTTTGAAGTCGGGACTTGCCATTGCGGGTACCGCTGCGCCGGATGAGATGCGGTAGCGTCACCATTTACCCACAATGCTCTGGCATAAACCTTAGCAGTTGCGAGTGGGATGAGTATGGCAGACAAACAGCGGGCGTATGACACGCGTAAGAATACGGACCTCTTTGCTGACGATGATCCTCTGGCGGAACTTGCCCGCATCGTCGGCTTCGAGCCGCGGGTAGCAGCAAATACCGTCGAAGATGCCCCCCGACAGGAGCCGGCCTTCAATCTCGAGGATGAATTGTTGCGCGAATTCGAGCGCTACGATGCGCCTCAGTCTGAGGCTTCCTTCGATCTGCCTGAACCCCCTTTCGAGCAACCGGCTGCCTTTGAGGCTCTTGTCGAAGCCGATCTTTCGCCGGTCAACCAGGCCGAGCCCGAATTTGCTGTCGAGCCTGAAGTCGCGAGCGAGCCGGTGGCCCATCGGTCATTGGACGCGGCTTCCAACCTGACCCCTGCCGCTTGGGCGTCGAATGCCGTCCGTGAGGGCGAGCAGATTTCTGGTGGCGCACGGGATCTGATCGAAGAACTCGAGATGTCGATCGGAGCGTCGCCGGCCTCCGCTGCTCCGGTGGCCCCCGCCAAGGCGCCGCAGTGGTCTGCGGCCAGCATTCGGTTGCCGATCGCCAACTTCCATCCGGCACGTCGCGATGAGCCTTCACCCGCGCCGATTATTCCTGTTGTAGCGCCGGAGCCAGTCGCCGCTGCGTCGGAGAGCGCTGCTGTTTTCGAAGTGCCCGTTGCCGCAGGCTTTCCTGCTGAAATCGATCGGCACGAAGAAGCCGAGGCGGTTTACGATGCGCCTGAGGTGCCTCAAGGGGCGCCGTTCGATGAACCTGTCATCGATCACAGCGCCTTCGATCTGGCTGCTGCAGCGAAGGATGACGGTGCCCTTCAGGCCGATGCCGCGCTGACCGAAGCCGCGCCGACGGAGAGCGACGATATTGCCTTCGATATCGACGAACTCCTCGCCGACGTATCGCATTACCCTGTTCCTGAGCGTCAGAACACGCCTGCGGCCGATGTCGCAGAGATTCCGCACTCGCCGGAGCCCGCCCGCGTAGTGGCGCCGTTGCCGAAGCCGGTCGAGCCGCCTCTGGCCGCTCCCACGGCCAAGGCCGAACCGGAAGGTGACGATCCTTTCGCTGGGCATGACTTTGAACTCGATCTTGAAGGTATCGAGCTGGAGCTTGCCGACTTTGACTTTGCTGAGCCCGTGAAGGTGCAACCGCAAGCGGTCGAGCCGGCGCGAGTTCAGGCACAGCATGTCGAGGTGGTCAGACCTCAGCCGGTTGCCCCGGTGCCCGCTTTCCAGCCGGCGCCCGCTCCGGTCGTTGCTGCCGCCCCGATCCACCAGGCCCCGGCCGAGGCAGCGTTCGTCGCGAAGGCGCCTGTTACACCCGCATTCACGGCCGATGCCGGAGACGATCTCCCGTTCGATCCGTCGATGATCTCGGATGCGGAATATCATCCGGAAGCCGTCGAAGAGATGCACGTGCCCGTGCTGCCTCCTATTGAGCAGCCGGAGCCAGTCGTAGCGACCTCCGATTTCGATTTCGACGTCGACGCCGAGATCGCCAACCTTCTTGCACCCGCAAATCCGGTGGAAATGCCCGCGAAACCGGTCGTCGAGGAATGGCGGACCCGTGCGCCCGTATCCGTCGCGCCGACTGCAACACCGGCAGCGTCCGTCGCCAAGCAGGCACCATTGCAGGGCTTGGACGAGTTCGAGCGCGCTTTGGAAGAAGACTTCCGCCGGAGCGTCAACGAGCCGGTACAGCGCCGCGAGAACGTTTCTCAGGTACAGATCCAGTCGGCGAGTGAAGCCGAGGACATGAGCCGCGCACGCTCGATGAAGCGTATGCTGGCTGCCGCTGCGGCAATCGTCGTGTTCGGCGGTGTCGCCTATGCAGGTTACACGTTCCTGGCCCGCGATGGAGGCCTCGGCATCGCCTCCGGCGAGCCGCGCGTGATCACGGCGGACAACGAGCCGGTTAAGGTCGTACCGGAAAACCCCGGTGGCAAGACCGTGCCGAACCAGGACAAGGCTGTTTACGACAGCGTTGGTGGGGCCGCTGCTGAGGCGCCTAAGCAGAAGGCGCTTGTATCCAGTGACGAGCAGCCGGTGGACGTCGTGCAGCGCACGCTGACACCGGAAACGCTGCCTGAGGACAACGACAGCGATATCGCGACGCCGCCCATGGCGACACCTGTCGGAGACACCGAGGATCCGCGCCTGCTGCCGAGCGAGGATACGGCCGCTGCCGACGAGGCAGACAGTGCCAATCAGGCTCCATCGGTTTCCGCCCGCAAGGTCCGCACCATGATCGTCCGACCGGACGGCACTCTGGTTGCCCGCGACGAGCCGGCTCCTGAAGCGGCCCCGACGCTGCCGAAGGCAACGCCGGTTCAGACGCAGAAGATCACGGCTGGCTCAAAGCCGGCTGGCGGCACAGCTGCTAATTTCCCGGCGTCGGGACAGGTTGCTGCCGCTGACATCCGTTCGACTCCGGTTGAAGCAACCAAGCCGACGGCGGCTCAGGCTCCCTCTGAAAACGCGCTGGCCAAGGCGGCTGCCGCCACTCCGGCGAATGTCGATCCGCCGGTTCGCGCCGTGAAGAGCTCGACGGTGAGCGACACTGCACCGGCTCCCGCAGCGCGCCCCGTGATCGATGCGGCGAAGGCACCGGTTGAAGCGCCGGCAGCCCAGAAGCCGAAGGACGTTGCCGCTGTTTCGCCGGCTGCGACCCAGGCTCAGCCGACTGCATCGGCTAGCGGTTATGGCGTCCAGATCGCATCGCTTCCCTCCGAGGAAGAGGCGAAGAAGACCTTCGCTAGCCTTTCGAAGAAGTTCGCGAGCGTGCTTGCCGGTCGCAGCTACGAGATCCGCAAGGCGGATATTGCGGGCAAGGGCACGTTCTACCGCCTTCGTATCCCGGCAGGCTCCAAGGACGAAGCCGCGGCCATTTGCGAAAAGTACCGTGCTGCAGGCGGCAGCTGCCTTATCTCGAAGTAAGTTTCTGCAAACATTCAATGAAAGCGGCGGGCCTCTGGTCCGCCGCTTTTTTTGTGAATGCCGATTGACGCGGCTCGTAATTCCGCAAGGCACCTCTATGATTCGGGTATGACCGAATCAAAAGCAATGATCCTTGGCTGTAGCGGCCTATCCCTCACTCCCGATGAAAAGGCGTTTTTCAACACCGAGCACCCCTGGGGCTTCATTCTGTTCGGGCGCAATATTTCCGAGCCGCAACAGATCAGTGACCTCGTCGCGGAAATGCGAGACGCTGTCGGTTGGCACGCGCCGGTCCTGATCGACCAGGAGGGTGGACGCGTCCAGCGTATCCGGCCGCCAATCTTCCAGCATTATCCGTCGGGGCAACAGCTTGGTGATATCTATCGGCAGGACAGAGAAAAGGGCCTGCGAGCCGCATGGCTGATGTCGCGGCTGCACGCCTTCGATCTTTCGGGCCTCGGGATCAACGTTGATTGCCTGCCGGTTCTGGACGTGCCGGTGGAAGGCAGCAGCAACGTGATCGGCAATCGCGCCTATGGCGGTGATCCAGCAACTGTGACGGCCATGGGGCGTGCCGCTGCCGACGGTTTGAAGGCGGGTGGCCTTCTACCTGTGATGAAGCACATGCCTGGCCACGGGCGCGGCTTTGCGGATTCACATCACGAACTGCCGGTTGTCACCGTCTCGCGCACGGAACTCGAGGCGCACGATTTCCCGCCGTTCATTGCCATGAAGAACGAATTGATGGCGATGACGTGTCATGTTGTCTTTGCGGCCATCGACTCGGAGCGTCCGGCAACGACCTCACGCAAGGTCATTGACGGCGTCATCCGCGACCATATCGGCTTCAAAGGACTGTTGCTCTCCGATGATACGTCGATGAACGCGCTTGCTGGTACGATCGGTGAGCGCGCCGCCAACATCATCGGCGGTGGATGTGATATCGTGCTGCATTGCAATGGCCACATGGACGAAATGCAGCAGGTGGTCGCAAACGTACCGGTCTTGCAAGGCCAGTCGCATTTGCGGGCAGAAGCGGTGCTGAATCGCTTCCCGACAGCTGACAAGGCCGACGAGGCCTCGCTTCGGGCCGAATTCGATGCGATGTTTGCAACGGTCTGATTGCGAAAGGAACAGGGCAGGGTGACGACGGCCAAGGACACGGAACGGCCACAGACGGCGGCTACGCCGATGGACAAGCTGTGGCAGGAGAGCGGTGCTGAGCGCGCGACCTCCGATCCGGCCCTGCTGATCGACGTTGCCGGCTTCGAAGGTCCCCTCGACCTCTTGCTCTATCTCGCCCGCAATCAGAAGGTCGATCTGTCCCGCATCTCTGTTCTTGCGCTGGCGGAGCAATATTTGCAGTTCATCGAAAGCGCGCGGCGGATACGGATAGAGCTTGCTGCCGACTATCTCGTGATGGCCGCTTGGCTTGCCTACCTGAAATCGCGTCTGCTGATCCCGCAGCAGGCCAAGGACGACGGGCCCTCCGGCGAGGAGATGGCGGCGACGCTCGCCTTCCGCCTGAAACGCCTCGAAGCGATGCGCGAGGCCGCGAGCGGTCTTGTCAATCGCAACCGCCTCGGACGGGATATCTTCGCTCGCGGCGTCCCAGAGCACCTCCCGGACAGGCATCAGTCCGCATATGATGCAAGCCTCTATGATCTGCTGACGGCCTACGCGTCGCTCAGGCAGCGTCAGGCCGTGACGCAGGTCACCATCGCGCGCCGCAACGTCTGGTCGCTGACGGACGCCCGCGAGCTTCTGACCCGCATTATCGGCGAGGTCAGCGAGTGGACTGCACTCGAATCCTATCTGTTGCGTTACATGTCGTCTCCGGAAGACAGGGTCACGGCGATTGCCAGTGCGTTTGCGGCTTCGCTGGAGCTGGTCCGCGAAGGCAAACTCGAAATCCGGCAGGATGGAGCCTTCCAGCCCCTCTACATGCGGCGAGGCCCCAAGCATGCGACGCTGCAGGTCGTCGAACAGGAGCGACCGGCGTGACCGATCTGGAAGAAGAACACATCGATAGCGTAATGGTGGAAAATTCAGACGACGAGGTTCGTGCGGAGACCGAGGCAGAGCGCATCGCCGAGGCACTGGTCTTTGCGTCCGCCCAGCCCGTTTCCGAAAGCTTCATCGCAGACCGCTTGCCTCGCACGTTCAACGTCCGCGCCATCATGTTGCGCCTGAAGGAGCAATATGCCCATCGCGGCGTCAACCTCGTCCAGGTAGACGATGCGTGGGCGTTTCGAACGGCCGCTGATCTCTCTTTCGTCATCCGGCGCGACGAGAACGAAACGAAGAAGCTCTCGCGCGCGGCCCTGGAAGTATTGGCGATCATTGCCTATCATCAGCCGGTGACACGCGCCGAAATCGAGGACATCAGGGGCGTGCAGACCTCTCGCGGCACGATCGACGTGCTGATGGAGGCGGGTTGGGTTCGGTTTCGCGGCCGCAGGCGCACGCCGGGCCGGCCTGTCACGCTCGGCACCACCCGCGATTTCCTCGATCACTTCGGCCTGGAAGAACTCCGCGACCTGCCGGGGCTTGAAGAGTTGAAGGGGGCAGGGCTGCT
Source organism: Rhizobium sp. RHZ01 (assembly GCF_014851595.1). NCBI lineage: Bacteria > Pseudomonadati > Pseudomonadota > Alphaproteobacteria > Hyphomicrobiales > Rhizobiaceae > Rhizobium > Rhizobium sp. RHZ01. The sequence continues at coordinate 79,897 of NZ_JACUZZ010000006.1, read as the reverse complement.
CTCCGGTCGCATACCGGCCAATTTCAATGTACCATCGCCTATGATGAGCGACGAGTTGACCGAGGACGAAGATCCAATAACGCAACTCGATCTTGAGGAACTCGGCCTGCTTGCACCGGGCGGCGGGTCCGAAGACTAATCGGATTTGTCTTGGTTCCGCCACGCATCGCGAAAACAATGCCGATCATAGTTTTTCGGATGTGTATTCTCTTGTCACAGAGGGCGATCCCGTGACATTAAGCGACAATCCAAGGGGAACTTTGATGTTGGAATTGGTGTAGGAAGCTCTTACATCTGGAAACATCGCAACAGGGAGTTAGCGTAATGGGTTCTTTTAGCATGTGGCACTGGCTGATCGTTCTGGTCATCGTGCTTTTGTTGTTCGGTCGCGGCAAGATTCCGGAGCTGATGGGTGATGTCGCCAAGGGTATCAAGAGCTTCAAGAAGGGCATGAACGACGAAGACGCGCCTGAGTCCACGACTGCCAAGACCGTCGATCACAAGGCCGACGAAACGAAGTAATCCACTTCCGGGCAACGTAGCCCCCACGTTTCCCGTTCAGGAGCCTTGAATGTTCGATATTGGCTGGACCGAGCTGCTTGTCATCGCGGTCGTATTGATCGTGGTGGTTGGTCCTAAGGACTTGCCGCCGATGCTTCGTGCGTTCGGCAAGATGACGCAGCGCGCTCGTAAGGTCGCCGGTGAGTTTCGTGCCCAGTTCGACGAGGCCCTGCGTGAAGCGGATCTGGACGAAGTTCGCCAGACGCTGACCGATGCGCAGAAGCTGAACCCCGTCAACACCTTGCGCGAAGCAATGAACCCGCTTCGCCAGATGGGCAACGAAATCAAGGCTGACCTGCAGAAGGCGACGACGGTCGATAACAAGACCGAAGTTCCGCCAGCTGCCGTATCGGTTCCTGAGCCGTCGATGAGCCTGCCAGAGACGCCGCCGGTCGTAGCACCGGCGCCTGTTGCAGCAGGCGTTGAAAATGCGGCAGCCCAGGAAAAGCCGAAGGCGGCCCGTAAACCGCGCGCCAAGGCGGAGCCTGCGCCTGCCGCAGTTGCTGCTCCGGTCGGAAAGCCCAAGCGGACTTCGACGAAGACAGCGGCCGCCAAGAAGCCTGCGGCAGTTGCCGCCACAGCCGCTCCGAAGAAGACGGCAGCAAAGAAGAAGAAGGACGACGCATGAGCGGTGAAATCGAAGACAAGCCGCAGCCGCTGATCGAACACCTGATGGAGTTGCGTACGCGGCTGATCTGGTCGATCGGTGCGTTTTTCGTCGCGTTCATCGCCTGCTTCATATTCGCCAAGCATCTCTTCAATGTGCTCGTCTATCCATACAAGTGGGCGGTGACCTGGGCGCATCTAGACGTGTCCAAGGCGCAGCTCATATACACCGCGCCGCAGGAGTTCTTCTTCACGCAGGTAAAGGTCTCCATGTTCGGCGGCCTGGTCATCGCCTTTCCGATTATCGCCGCGCAGATCTACAAGTTCGTCGCCCCTGGCCTCTACAAGAACGAGCGAGCGGCCTTCCTGCCGTTTCTGATTGCGTCGCCGGTCCTGTTTCTGATGGGTGCTTCGCTCGTCTATTTCTTCTTCACGCCGATGGTCATGTGGTTCTTCCTGACCATGCAGCAGGCGCCGGGTGAGGGCGATGTCGCGATCTCGCTGCTTCCGAAGGTCTCTGAGTACCTCAGCCTGATCATGACGCTGGTGTTTTCGTTCGGCCTGGTCTTCCAGCTTCCTGTCATCACCACGCTGCTCGCCCGAGTTGGGCTGCTGACTTCCGATTGGCTGGCCGAGAAGCGCAAGTTCGCGATCGTGCTCGCTTTTATCGTGGCAGCGGTGCTGACGCCGCCCGATCCGATGTCCCAGATCGGCCTTGCACTGCCGACCATCCTTCTCTACGAGATTTCCATCTACGCGGCGCGACTCGTGGAGCGCCAGCGTGCCCGCGAGGCGGTCGAAGAGGCTGAAGGAAACACGGACGTTGCCAAGACGGACAACGTCTGACGATCTCCCTCAATGAGCGCTTCCAAGCATCCGGTCGAGGCCTAGCCGGGCTTTGGCCGGGTTATCTTTTTTACAACGACCTGGAACGACGATGCTCGATATAAAATGGATCCGTGAGAATCCCGAAGCCCTCGATGCGGCACTTGCCAAGCGTGGTGCCGAGCCTTTGTCCGAAAACCTGATCGCGATCGACGAAAAGCGCCGTTCGGCCATCCAGAGCGTCCAGGACATGCTGTCCCGCCGCAATGCCGCCTCCAAGGAGATCGGCGCTGCGATGGCCCAGAAAAACAATGGGCTTGCTGAAAAGCTGAAGGCCGAAGTAGCCGACTTGAAGTCGCTGCTTCCGGCCGCGGAAGAGGGCGAGCGGCAGGCGACGGACGAACTGAACGATGCGCTGTCGCGCATTCCGAACATCCCGCACGATGACGTGCCGGTTGGCAAGGACGAGCACGACAATTCCGTTGCCCGAGTCGTCGGCGAAAAGCCCCGCTGGAATCATACGCCGAAGGAACACTTCGAAATCGGCGAAGCGCTCGGCTACATGGACTTCGAACGGGCTGCGAAGCTCTCGGGATCGCGCTTTACCGTGCTGACCGGCCCGCTGGCGCGGCTGGAGCGTGCGCTCGGTCAGTTCATGATCGACCTGCATACGCGCGAGCACGGCTACACCGAAGTCAGCTCGCCGCTGATGGTTCGTGACGATGCCATGTTCGGCACCGGCCAGCTGCCAAAGTTTGCGGAGGACCTGTTCAAGACCACGGATGGCCGCTGGTTGATCCCAACCGCCGAGGTGACGCTCACCAATCTCGTCTCGGGCGAAATCCTCGACCAGGAGAAACTGCCGCTTCGCTTCACCGCGCTGACCCCGTCCTTCCGATCGGAGGCAGGCTCTGCCGGACGCGACACGCGTGGTATGCTGCGCCAGCATCAGTTCTGGAAGTGCGAGCTCGTCTCGATCACCGATGCCGAGAGTTCGCTTGCCGAGCACGAGCGTATGACGGCTTGCGCCGAAGAGGTGCTGAAGCGCCTCGGCTTGCATTTCCGCACGATGACGCTCTGCACCGGCGACATGGGCTTCGGTTCGCGCAAGACCTACGACCTCGAGGTTTGGCTGCCCGGCCAGAACACCTATCGTGAAATCTCGTCCTGCTCGGTCTGCGGCGATTTCCAGGCGCGTCGCATGAATGCGCGCTATCGCGGCAAGGAAGACAAGGCGACGAAGTTCGTTCACACGCTGAACGGTTCCGGCACGGCGGTCGGCCGCTGCCTGATTGCGGTTCTGGAGAACTACCTGAACGAGGATGGTTCCGTGACCGTTCCCGATGCTCTGCTGCCATACATGGGCGGTTTGACGAAGATCGAACGGGCGGCCTGAGCCGATGCGCATTCTGCTCACCAACGACGACGGCATTCACGCGGAAGGCCTCGCGGCGCTGGAGCGGATTGCGCGGACGCTGTCCGATGATGTCTGGATTGTCGCGCCGGAGACGGACCAGAGCGGCCTTGCGCATTCGCTGAGTCTTTCCGAGCCGTTGCGGCTTCGGAAGATTTCCGACAAGCATTTCGCGCTGCGCGGAACTCCGACCGATTGCGTCATCATGGGCGTCAAGCAGGTTATGGACGTCAAGCCCGACCTGGTGCTGTCGGGCGTCAATTCAGGCTCTAACGTCGCCGATGATGTGACCTATTCGGGCACCGTCGCCGGGGCGATCGAGGGCACGCTGCAGGGTGTCCGCTCCTTTGCGTTGAGCCAAGCCTATCTGCACCAAGACGGGGCAAGGGTGGTCCCCTGGGAGGTCTGCGAGGCGCATGCGCCGGCACTTCTCGACAAGCTCATATCGCTCGACCTGCCTGACGGCACCTTCCTGAACCTGAACTTTCCGAATTGCCGGCCGGAAGAGGTCGAGGGCGTGGAAGTGACGGCGCAAGGGCGGCTTGCCTTCAACCTGCAGGTCGATGCCCGTTCCGACGGGCGCGGCCTGCCCTATTACTGGCTCCGGTTTGGAGAACGCGCCGGCGCCTTCGTCGCAGGCACGGATATTCACGCCCTGAGAAGCCGCAAGATTTCGGTAACGCCTTTGAAACTGGATCTGACTGATTATTCCGTACAGGACCGAGTCGCGCGGGCGCTTTCGGGTACGGAGTAGACTATTTTGACGGCACGGCTGGTGGAGAAGGAAGGTTTTGCGGCGCTCGTCTTGAGGCTGCGAGCCGAAGGCGTGTCCGATCTGGACCTGCTGACTGCAGTCGAGCAGACGCCGCGGTCGCTGTTCGTGCCGGCACAATTTGCCGAGCAGGCCTATTCGAGCCGCACGATCCCGATCGAATGCGGCTCCTTCATCGAAGGCGTCGATCTCGCGGTCAGGATCCTTCATCACCTGAAAATCAAACCCGGGCAACGCGTGCTCGAGGTCGGCACCGGCAGCGGCTTCATGACCGCCGTCATGGCTCGCATGGCCGAGCGCGTGCTGACGATCGACCGCTACAAGACACTGACGACGAATGCGCAGCGCCGTATAGACTCGCTCGGACTGCGAAACGTCATCATCCGCCAGGCTGACGGCAGCGCCGGTCTGCAGGGAGAGGGGACCTTCGACCGTATCGTCGTAACCGCTGCGTTCAATTCGATGCCACGGTTCTACACCGACCAACTCGTTTCCGGCGGTTCGATGATCGCTCCATTGATGATTTCCGACAAGGAGTGTCGCCTCGTGCGGCTCACGAAAACGGGCAGCCGCTTCGAGCGCGAGGAGCTGTTCGACACACCCTATCTTCCGATCGTCCCTCGTCTCGCATCTCAACTCTAGGGCGATCGGCTCGCAAGCGTTGCTATGGTTAGCAATCCCTCAAAAAAATCTCGCGGATTCCGGCACCTTAACCGCGTGGTAATACTAACGCGCTTTAATAAACCCACAAATGGTTGCGTTAATCAGTGGGTCGAGTCATGCGTTTCAGTCTTTCGCCAAGAGTGGGCAAGTCTGCCGGTAATGTCCTGATAGCGGCTTTGCTGGCGAGTGCGGCAACGGGTTGCAGTTCCGATGTGACACGTTTCGGTGGTCTCTTCTCGTCATCCGGTCAGGATCAGATGACGACCAACTCAATCCCTCGCAGAGGTATGCAGGCCGATCCGGTGCCGCAGGCGGATTTGGCACAGGGCGGCTACGCGCCAAGTAGCCAGGCAATGAGCCAGCCTTATTCCGCGCAGCCCGCTTATGGCGCCTCCAGCGCCCGCATGGCCTCGGCACCTGTTTCCGTCCAGCGCTCCGAACTTGCGGCTCCCTCCGCCGTTGCACCGGCAGCGCCATCCCGTGAAAGGCAAGTCGCACTCGCCCAGCCATTCCCTGCCGCCACTGCTCCGAAGAAGTCGGCGCCCATTCTCGTTCCACCGAAGACAGACTCGATCGTCACCGGCACGAACCCCAAGGTTTCCGGCTGGTCGGCAACCAATGCGCCGTCCGTCACACTTCGCCCGGGTGAAAGCATCGCGACACTCGCCAACCGCTACGGTGTGCCGGAGAAGGAGATCCTTCGGGTCAACGGCTTCAAGACTGCCGCTGCCGCCAAGCCGGGCCAGATCATCCTGATCCCGACCTTCAACGGAGGCAATGCAGCAAAGGCAGCCGCCCAAAGCGCCGACCTCTCCAAGGGTGGGCATCTGCCGCAACCGAACAAGCAGCAGGAACAGAACGTTGCGGTCGTTCCGGGTGCGAACTCCGCCCGTGACAAGTCAGTCGCAAATGCCGATCCGTCCAACAAACTTGCGGCCGGTGCAGGCAAGGGGCCAAAGGGCGCCGGCGGCACCTACGTCGTCAAGCCGGGTGACTCGCTCGCCAAGATCGCCAAGGCGACGGGCACCAGCATAGACGATCTGAAGGCCGCCAATAACCTGTCGGCCGGTTCTATCCGCATCGGTCAGGAGCTTAATCTTCCGGGTGGTTCTCAGGATGGCATGAAGACGGCTTCCATTCCGGCAAAGGCAGAGCCGAAGCCAGTCGCCGAGCCCGCCTCCGCAACGTCGACTGCTGCCGCGCAGCCGGCAACCTACAAGGCTCCTGTCGCCACCGAGACGGTGGATGAGGCTGCCAAGAAGGAAGTGGCGTCCGCCGCACCCGAGGCTACCGGCATCGGCAAGTATCGCTGGCCGGTTCGTGGAGCTGTCATTGCCGCCTACGGCGCCAACGTCAACGGCAGCCGCAACGACGGCATCGACATTTCCGTGCCCCAAGGTACGCCGATCAAGGCGGCCGAAAACGGCGTGGTCATCTATGCTGGCAACGGCCTGAAGGAGCTCGGCAATACGGTCCTCGTCCGCCACGACGATGGTACGGTCACCGTCTACGGCAACGCCGATACCTTGAGTGTTGCCCGCGGCCAGAAGATCCAGCGCGGCCAGACGGTCGCCGTCTCCGGCATGAGCGGCAACGTCAAGCAGCCGCAGGTCCATTTCGAAGTTCGGAAGGACGCGACGCCGGTCAACCCGATTACCTTCCTCGAATAGGTATTGCGTCCGAGGATGCTCAAAAGCCCGGCCTCAAGCCGGGCTTTTGTCATTATGCACGGTCGAGTGCAATGCGCATCCGACCGGCGAGATCCTGAATGTACTGCCAGGCAACACGGCCCGAACGTGCGCCACGCGTCGTGGCCCATTCTAGCGCCTCCGCATGCATCTTCTCGCGATCGATTGGCAGCCTGAAGTGGTCGGCATAGCCGTCGATCATCGTTAGATAGTCGTCCTGGCTGCATTTGTGAAAACCCAGCCAAAGGCCGAACCGGTCGGACAGCGAAACCTTTTCCTCGACCGCCTCCGAAGGATTGATCGCCGTCGACTGCTCGTTCTCCATCATGTGGCGCGGAAGCAGGTGGCGCCGGTTCGAGGTCGCATAGAACAGGACGTTGTCCGGTCTACCTTCCACGCCGCCATCAAGGGCTGCCTTGAGCGATTTGTAGGCCGTGTCATCATGGTCGAACGAAAGGTCGTCGCAGAAGACGATGACACGGTGCGGCGTGTCCTTGAGAAGATCGAGCAGCGTCGGGAGGCTCGCAATATCCTCGCGATGCACTTCCACCAGCTTTATCGACACGCCGCTCTCGCGCCGCACATCCTCGTGAACAGCCTTGACCAGCGACGACTTGCCCATGCCGCGCGCACCCCAGAGGAGAACGTTGTTGGCCGGAAAGCCTTCGGCGAAGCGCACCGTATTCTCGTGCAGGATATCGCGCACGTGGTCGACACCGCGGATGAGCTTCAGCGCCACGCGGTTCGGCCGTGCAACCGGCTGAAGATGCTGACGGGCAGGGGACCAGACGAAGCAGTCGGCCGCGTTCCAGTCGTTCAATGCGGGCGGCGGCCCCGCCAACCGATCGATCGCATCTGTGAGCCGGCGCAGCTCCGTCAGAATGGCGTTGTTGACGTCTCCGGCCATGGGCCTTCCTCCTGAATTCTGCTTGCAACCAGTGTACTGTGTCTTTTGCCTGCGGCGTAGCATGGCCTTTTACGAGCGGAAAGGTTATGAGGCAGCGGAATCGGTACGGTTTCCAGCTGTTTCTGTTGCATTCGCAAAGACCGCAATTATAGTCCGGCCACCCGAGAAAAGGCGGAGTTCCGCCTCCGGAAAGTTTGAGGAGTTTAGCATGTTCATCACCCCGGCATTTGCCCAGGCTGCCACCGATACCGCGGCGTCGCCGTTCGGTTCCGGCTTCGAAATGATCATTCTTTTCGTGCCGTTGATGGTTGTATGGTATTTCTTGCTGATCCGTCCGCAGCGCGCCCAGGCCAAAAAGCGGGAAGAAACGCTGAAGGCGATCCGTCGTGGCGATCAGGTTGTGACCGGCGGTGGCCTCGTCGGCAAGGTCACCAAGGTTGTTGACGACAAAGAACTCGAAGTGGAGATTGCAGACGGCGTTCGCGTTCGCATCGTCCGCACCGGCATTTCGGAAGTTCGCGTCAAGGGTGAGCCAGTCAAGGCGGACGCTGCATAGTATTGCAAACCAAGATGTGAACCGGATTGGGCCGGGTCGGAAATAGTCGAGAGAAAATGCACCGTTTTTCCCGCTTGAAGGCCGTCCTGATCTGGGTTTTGGTGGTGGTGGCCGTGATACTCGCGGCCCCAAATCTGTTGTCTGAAGGGCAGCGTTCGAGGCTGCCCCTGTGGCTGGCTCATAGCCACATTGTTCCTGGCCCCGATGTTCAGGGCGGTTCCCATCTGCTTTTCCAGATAGAACGCGCTGATATCGTAAAGCACCAGCTCGAACGCACAGTCGCGGATGTTCGCGGTAAGTTGCGCGAAGCCAATATTCGCTACACTGGCCTGACCGGCAACGATCAGGAGATCACCGTCAAGATTACCGCTGCCAGCCAGGTGGATGCTGCCGTCAGTGCGTTGAGCGCGCTGACCGTGAGCACGAAAAGTGGCTGGTTCGGTGGCTCGGTTCAGAATGTTTCCCTGCAGAAGGGCAATGACGGACAGCTTACGCTACGAATTTCGAACGCTAGCATCGACCAAGGTATCGCGGCCGCTCAGACGCAGTCCATCGAGGTTGTCGAGCGTCGCATCGCCGGCATTGGGATTAGCAGTTTTTCAGTCCGCGGAGACGGGCGCGATCGTATCGACGTCAAGGCACTGGGTTCGGTCGACGTCGAGCGCCTGAAGAATATTCTGAGCGAGCCGGCCCAGCTCTCCGTCCGGCTGATCGATGAAAGCATGTCGGGGCAGGAGGCCCTTGCCGGTCGCTGGCCCGCGACGTCAGAGGTTCTCTACTCGCTCGACGATCCGCCCGTTCCCTATCTCGTGGACCGCACTGATTTCGTGACGGGCAACAATCTCGTTGACGTTCAGGCCGTCGCCGATGCGAACACGGATTCAGTCGCAATCAGTTACAAGCTGGATGCTGAAGGGACCGAACGCCTCGCGCAGAAGACTCGCCAGAACATCGGTCGGCACCTTGCCATACTTTTCGATGATCAGGTCATGGCGGCGCCTCTGATCAATGCGCCGATCCTGGACGGCACCGGGAAGGTGCCGGTCAGCTTCAGTGAGGACGGAGCCCGCGATCTTGCGCTGATCTTGCGAAGCGGCGCTCTGCCGGCGACGTTGACGACCGTAGAGGAGCGCACCGTCAGCCCCGTCCTCGGCGCTGAATCAAAGCGCGCCGGTCTGATCGCCGGCTTCGTCGCTGCGATCCTTGTCACCGGATTGATGTTTGCCTTCTATCGCAAGCTGGGCATCATTGCCGGCATTTCGCTGGTCCTGAATCTGCTTTTGATTCTTGCTGTGCTGAGCGTGATCGGCGCGACACTCACGCTGCCCGGCCTCGCAGGTATCGTCTTGATCATCGGCATGGCCGTCGACGCCAATGTGCTTGTCTACGAGCGAATTCGCGAGGAGGCGAAAGCCGGTCACTCCTTCGCGGATGCGATCGACAACGGCTTCTCCCGGGCATTTATGACGATCCTTGATGCCAACGTCACGATCGTCATTGCGGCCGTCATTCTCTATTATCTCGGCAGCGATACCGTCCGCGGTTTTGCAGTGACACTGGCCGCGGGAATCCTGACGACGGTCTTCACTACCTTCACGCTGACGCGCTGGATTGTCGTTACCTGGCTGCATCGCAAGCACCCGCGGCATCTGCCAAGGGATGTTCAGACGGGCATTTTCGACCGCGCGAACATCCGTTTCATGGGTATCAGGCGCTACACCTTCACGGTGTCGGCCGTGCTTTCCATTCTCGCCATGGTCGGCTTCGCGACAGTCGGTGCAAATCTTGGCGTCGACTTTGCGGGCGGGTCGCTGGTGGAAGTCAAGGCGAAGCAAGGTGCTGCCGATCGTGATGATATCCGCGCTCGCCTCGGTGATCTGAACATCGGGGCCATTGAGGCTCGCCGCCTTTCCGACCCGTCGACGGCATTGGTCCGCATCCAGGCGCAAGGCGGCGGCGAGAATGCCGAACAGTCTGCCATGACGTTGCTGCGTGATGAATTGAGCGACGACTATGAGATCCGGCGTGTCGAGGTTGTCGGCCCCGCCGTATCAGGCGAACTGACCAGGGCCGCGACGTTGGGCACACTCGGTTCGCTCGCTATCATCCTGCTTTACATCTGGCTCCGCTTCGAATGGCAATTCGCGATCGGCGCGATTATCGCGACGCTCCACGATATCATCCTGACGCTAGGCCTTTTCGTACTGACCGGCATGGAATTCAATCTCACAAGCGTTGCGGCCCTCCTGACGATCGTCGGCTATTCGCTCAACGATACAGTCGTCGTCTACGACAGGATGCGCGAGAATCTGAAGCGCTATCGCAAGATGCCTATGCCGATCCTGATCGATGCTTCCATCAACCAAACGCTGTCGCGCACCGTTCTGACGGCGGCAACGACGCTGCTGGCGCTGCTGGCGCTCTGCCTTTTCGGTGGCGACGTGATCCGCCCGTTCGCCTTTGTGATGCTGTTCGGCGTTGCCATTGGCACCTTTTCCTCCATCTACATAGCCGCGCCCGTGCTGATAGCCTTCAAGCTCCGCCCGGACGCGATTGACAACGATCAGAACAAGAAAGTGGCCGAGCCGGATACGAACCCCGGCAATCCGGCAGTGTGAGAATATGGCAAGAGGCATAGAAATCCGCGAGGCGCATTTTCCTGGACGTGCGCCCATCGATACCTACGGCAATGGCGGCTTCCGTTTCGCTGACATGTCTCATCGCGGGTCGATCCTTTGCCTGCCGTCCGGCATCTATGGCTGGGACATGGACATGTCGAAGCCTCTGTCGATCAAGAATTTTCAAAAGGTGCTCGATGAAGCAGCCGAGATTGAGGTTCTGCTGATCGGGACGGGAGACGACATGCGTCCGATCCCGCCTGATCTGAAGGCCGCGCTCAAGGCTGCAGGTATTTCCTCGGATCCCATGAACACCGGCGCGGCCGTCCGCACCTTCAATATCATGCTCATGGAATCCCGCGCTGTCGCCGCGGCACTGATCGCGGTTTGACAATGGCGGAGCAGTCTTTGACGAACCAGGACATTTGCCTGGCGACGCTGCGTGACAACGACCGCGACCGCTATCTGGCTTGCCTGCTGGCGCCGGAAGTAAGGCGGGGCGCTCTGGCAGCTCTCTACGCTTTCAACGCCGAGCTCGCGCGCATTCGCGATCTGGTGCACGATCCCCTTCCAGGGGAGGTTCGCATGCAGTACTGGCGCGATCTGCTGGAGGGCGGCGCGCACGGCTCCACCCAGGCAAACCCGATTGCCGCCGCCTTGTTGTCGGCGATTGAAACCCACCGCCTGCCATCGCAGACCCTCGTCAACATGATCGATGCCCGCATCTTCGATCTCTACGACGATCCGATGGAGACGCGGGTCTCACTTGAGGGGTATGCCGGCGAGACGGCGTCTGCGCTGATCCAACTGGCAAGTCTCGTGCTTGCGCCGGAGGCGGCCACCGCATCTGCTGAGGCTGCTGGGCACGCGGGCGTTGCGCAGGCCATCGCCGGTCTTCTGCTCCTGATGCCGTTGCATCGCCACCGCGGCCAGCTCTACCTTCCCCTTGAAATCCTGTCCGCTACCGGGCTCGATCGTGATGCGTTTCTCGCCGGCGAGGACAAGCCGCGAATCTCTGCCGCGATCGAAGCCTTTGCGGGCCTTGGACGCGACCATCTTGCCAAGGCGAGACGTGTCGCAATACCGCAGTCGGTGTTTCCCGCCTTTTTGCCTGTCACCATGGCGGAGCCGGTTCTTTCCAACGCCCAGAAGGTAGGCGCGGGACTGTTCGATCGGCAGATCCAGCGATCGCAGTTTCGGCGCCAGGCCGGCATGCTGCTTGCGCTGATGCGCAAGAAAATCTGACCCTGTTTAAACTCGCGCAAGGCTCGTGCGTTATAAAGACGCCGTTGTCGATTTGATCGGAGAGCGATGTGAGCATAATCGTCTGGTGCGTTATATTCGCGATCGTCATCTTCATCGCCTTCATTTCGACGCGCATGGCGGCGCAGAACAAGGACGATGGCCTGCACGATACCGGGCTCGCGATCATCGAGTTCAACCGGGCTTTCCCCAACGAAGCAATCCGCCAGTTGCAGGCGACTGCCGATGGGCAGGCGGTGTTCGTGCGTTTGCATGACAACAAGGCCGGCATCATGCGGAATATGCAGCGGCACTATTCGTGCCATGTTCTTGAGCCGGGAAGGGCGCGTGTGCTCGGCTCCGAAACCGGGCGAGGCCTCAACATAGAGTTCCTCGACGCACCACATCACAGCGGCACCTTTGAATTCGCGTCCGCCAGGGTGGCGTCGGAGGTCGCACTTTGGCTGCTCGGCAACTACGTGGCCGAGCCTGACAAGGCATTGCCGTCGCACAATCCCACGGTCGCAAACGGCCAGTAGCAAAGGTCCTGGCGAACCGGGATATCCCTTCGCTGCGGCCGTCCCGCATTCACAATGATCCTCGTCGGCGCGGCCCGCGCGATGCGTCGCCGCGGCCGTTTTGCCGTTGCCTACGGTCCGAAATAGGCGCAAGATTTACGCTGTCCGGCATTAGTTTGAGTTTGTATTCACAAACGCGATGGAGGTGCGTGATGCTTGCAATCAATGATACCGCTCCGGATTTCGAAGCTCAGACAACCGAAGGCGTGATCAGTTTTCACCAGTGGATCGGCAACTCCTGGGCAGTGCTGTTTTCGCATCCGAAGGACTTTACCCCCGTATGCACGACCGAACTCGGCTACATGGCGCGGATCAAACCCGAATTCGAGAAGCGCGGTGTGAAGATTATCGGTCTTTCCGTTGATCCGCTCGAACGCCACACCAGCTGGATGATAGACATCGAGGAAACGCAGGGCTATCGTCCAAACTATCCGATGATCGCGGACGTCGATTACGCGGTATCGAAGCGTTACAACATGCTGCCCGCGCTCGTATCCGGCGATCCGACCGAGCGCACTCCAGCCGACAATCAGACCGTCCGCAACGTCTTCGTGATAGGGCCTGACAAGAAGATCAAACTGGTCATGGTCTATCCGATGACCACGGGGCGCAACTTTGATGAGGTGCTGCGGGTCATCGATTCCCTGCAGCTTACCGCAAAGCACAAGGTCGCTACGCCAGTGAACTGGAAGAACGGCGAGGACGTGATCATCGCCGGTTCAGTCTCCGACGACGACGCAAAGAAGCAGTACCCGCAAGGTTGGCGAGCACCGAAGCCCTATATCAGGATCGTGCCGCAACCGCACGGATAGGCAATCGCAAAGCAAGCCGCCACGAAGGAGGTGGGGATGATCTTCCGGCAGCTGTTCGATCCGGTGTCGAGCACCTATTCCTATTTGCTGGCAAGCCGGAATGGCGGCGAGGCGCTGATCATCGATCCGGTGTTGGAAAGGGTTGATCGCTATCTTCAGCTCATCCACGAGCTCGATCTGAAGCTCGTGAAGGCCGTAGATACCCATCTCCATGCCGACCACATCACAGGTCTTGGCGCGCTGCGCGACAAGACCCATTGTATTACCGTGATGGGAGAGCAAACAAAGGCCGACGTCGTTTCGATGCGTCTGTCGGACAATGAGAAGCTGACCATCGAGGGACTCGCCCTCGATGTGATTTATACGCCGGGACACACCGACGATTCCTACAGTTTCGTTTTGCCCGACCGCGTTTTTACCGGCGACACCCTGCTCATTCGCGGCACCGGCCGCACCGATTTCCAGAATGGAGATCCCCGGGCGCAATACGAGTCGATCTTTGGCCGACTGCTGAAGCTTCCGGAATCGACGATGGTCTTCCCTGCACACGACTACAAGGGCGATACGGTCTCGACCATCGGCGAGGAAAAGGCCTTCAATCCACGCCTGCAGGTAAGATCCGCCGATGAATATGCCGATCTGATGAACAATCTGAAACTGGCCAATCCGAAGATGATGGACGTAGCCGTTCCGGCTAACATGAAGGTCGGGATGAACCAGGACAACGTAATGCGCCATGGCTGGGCGCTGACGGCGCAGCAAGCGCTGGGCGTCGTCGGCCTCGGCGACGTCGCCTTGGTCGATCTGCGCGAGAATGCCGAACGGCAGCGAAACGGCACGATCCCGGGCTCTCTTCACGTCCCCTATCCCTCGCTCGAGGAAAGCATAGGCGCTGGCGGTACGCTGCATGAGCTGGCAACTTCAACCCGCAAGAGGCTGCTTTTCTATTGCGCGTTCGGCGAACGATCGGCAATGGCCGTGCAGGCAGCGCATGACGCCGGTCTTCCGCTGGCCTTTCATATTCAAGGCGGCATCGACGCCTGGAAGAAGGCGGACGGACCGATCGCGCATTAACGAGCGCCCTATGGCAAGCGATGCAATGGTGCAGCGGCAATCGATTCTGACCTGTCCGATCTGAGGGCACCGATCAGTGGAAACGGTGCCGGTCGATGCCTGCGTTTGGTTCCACGAATGCCAGGGCTGCGGCGCGACGCTTAAGGCGAAGCACGGCGATTGCTGCGTCTTTTGCTCATACGGGTCGGTTCCGTGCCCGCCGATCCAAACCCGCGCGATCTCGCGGTGTTGTCAGGCCACCTCGAACAGGGCCGCGTAGTGATAGGGCGGCAGATCGACGACCCGCTGCATGGAAAAGCCAGCAGTCTCAACAACGGTACGAACCGCTTCGGGCGACATGCGCATCTCGGTTCGCGGTCCCCGGGGCTTGCCTAGGACCACCGTTTCCTCTCGCGGAGCCGGGTGCCAGTTGACGATGCAGAACAGGCCGTCCGGTTTCAGAACTTCCCTTACGGAACATGCGAGACCTATTTGGTCAGGAACGCCGTGGAAGGTATTGGCGATCAAGACAAAATCGACCGGTTCGTCAAGGTGTTTCGCCAGCGCCGACGTGGCGTCCGCGCAAATCCACTGGCGAACTGACGCGCCGCTGCGCTCAACTTCGGCCTTTGCCAGCTCGATCATGGCGGGATCGAGATCGAGCGCCGCCAACCGTCCGTCGACCAGTGCTGCGAGCGGGCCGGTGAAGTAACCGTCGCCGCAGCAAAGGTCGAGAACGCTCATGCCCCGCCGGATGCCAATCTGTTGAAGCAGCCCTTGGGGATCAGGCCACAGCACAGACCACCAATCCCTGTCCGGCATGGACGTGCCTTGAAACAATGCTGCCATGTCACGCCCCCGAGGAGGTCTCACCACACAGAATTTCGACAGCGACGAGACGCCTGTCGATGGCTAGATCGGTAGGCTCCCGGCTCGATTACGCACTCTCCGCGAGCTTGACGTCCTGCCCGAGCCAGGTGGCACAATCCGCAAGCGCCCGCTTGGCGATCAGCTGCCGCTTCATGATCGTCTTGTCCTTGCCGCGGAAACGCTTCACGCCTTCGGGTTTGACGATCGAGCCGGGCTCCAGCTCGGGGAACAGGCCGAAATTGATGTTCATCGGCTGAAACGACCGCTTGCCCGGCTCCTCGTCGTTGACGATGTGTCCGCCCGTGATGTGGCCGAGCAGCGAGCCGAGCGCCGTCGTTGCCGGCGGCAGGGATACTCCTTCTCCCTTTCGCTCGGCAGCGGCGAACCGGCCAGCCATGAGGCCGACGCTGGCGCTTTCGACATAGCCTTCGCAGCCAGTAATCTGCCCGGCAAAGCGCAGGCCCGGGCGGGACTTGAGCGTGAGCGACGGGTCGAGCAGCGTGGGCGAATTGATGTAGGTATTACGGTGAAGGCCGCCGAGGCGAGCGAATTCGGCTTTCTGGAGCCCCGGGATCATGCGGAAGATCTCGGCCTGGGCCCCGTATTTCAACTTCGTCTGGAAGCCGACCATGTTGTAGAGCGTGCCGAGCGCATTGTCCTGGCGCAACTGAACGACGGCATAGGCCTTGACCGTCGGGTTGTGCGCATTGGTCAGGCCCATCGGCTTCATCGGGCCGTGCCGCAGCGTCTCGCGGCCGCGCTCTGCCATCACCTCGATCGGAAGACAGCCGTCGAAGTAAGGCGTTCCTTCCCACTCCTTGAATCCGACAGTATCGCCGGCAATCAGGGCATCGACGAAAGCGTTGTACTGCTCTTCGGTCATCGGGCAGTTGATGTAATCCTTGCCGGTGCCACCGGGACCGACCTTGTCATAGCGCGACTGGTACCAGCAGATATCCATATCGATGCTGTCCCGATGAACGATCGGCGCGATTGCGTCGAAGAAGGCCAGCGCGTCCGCGCCCGTCTCGGCCTGGATGGCGCTTGCAAGGGAAGGTGCCGTCAACGGGCCGGTGGCAACGATGGCGAGATCCCATTCTGTCGGCGGCAAGCCGGTTACTTCTTCACGAACGACCGTGATCAACGGGTGCTCTTGGATCGCTTTGGTAACGGCGTCCGAGAAACCGTCGCGGTCGACGGCCAGCGCGCCACCGGCGGGGACCTGATGCTTGTCGGCGCACGCCATGATCAGCGATCCCGCCATGCGCATTTCGGCATGGATAACGCCAACCGCGTTGCTGGTCGCGTCGTCAGAGCGGAAGGAGTTGGAGCACACGAGCTCGGCCAAGCCGTCGGTCTTGTGGGCGTCGGTGCCACGCACGCCGCGCATCTCGTGCAGGATAACCGGCACGCCGGCATTTGCGATCTGCCAGGCTGCCTCGGAGCCGGCGAGCCCGCCGCCGACCACATGGATGGGAGAATGGGAAAAGGTCTTGTTCATGCGCGGCTGATTACCACGCTGGGCTGGCGCAGGAAACCGAAGAATTGGCGACTGATCGATGCCGGCACCGATGCCGTCAAATATCCAGCTTCAGCCGAGCGCCCGTGTCGCTCGCCGCCGGCACGGCGCAGCAAATCAGCGCTTCGTCATCGGCGGTGTCGGCGGTCGGCTCCTTCGTGTATGCGACGGAGCCTGACAGGATTTTCGTCCTGCAACTTCCGCAATTGCCAAGGCGACAGCTGAACTCGGGCGCCAAGCCGCGCGCTTCGGCAAGCTCGAGCAACGTGCCCGATCCTGGCTCCCAGCGTGCTTCCTTACCGGAGCGCATGAAATAGACCGGCTGCGGTTCTTCAGCGGCGGCGCGCGCGGGCGATCGCGGGAGCGCATCTCCCGATCGCTGGAGAGACGCGGGTCCAAACGCTTCGGCATTGATGCGGCTATCGGAGATATTCAATCCACGCAGGCCATCATAGACCGACTGCATGAAGCCGGCTGGACCGCACAGATAAAAGTCGTAGTCGTTGAACGGCAACACGCTGCTGAGCAGGGTCATGTCGACCCGCCCCTGCTTGTCATAGTCTTCACCAGCGACCGTATCAGAAGTATCGCTGAGCAACCGGACCAGCTTAACGACGCCGCCGGACACTGCGGCGAGTGCCTGCAGCTCGGCATTGAATGCACGTTCCGACGCGTTGTGCGCTGAATAGATCAGCCAGGTCGGTCGTATCCGCCTGGTTCGCAGCCCCTCGTAGACGACATGCCGCAGCATCGCGAGCAGGGGGGTGATCCCGATGCCCGCCGCCAGCAAGACGGCAGGGCGTCTCTCGCCGGGGTCGATCGTGAACGCGCCTGTCGGGGCGCGTGTCTCGATGATGTCTCCTTGCCGGATGGCATCGTGAAGATGCGCCGAGACAAGCCCTTCGCGCTTGACGCTGATGCGATAGATACTGTCGGAGGGGGCCGAGGAGATCGTATAGGTGCGCACCGCCGGCACATCCGATCCCTCGAGCTTGATGCGGATCGGTAGGTGCTGGCCGGAGACATGCGGAATGATCCCGCCTTCGTCTATCGGTTCGAGATAGAACGAGCGCACGCTGGCGCTCTCTTCGACGATCCGGGTGACGCGGAAGGGCCGCCAGCTCTTGGCGAGGGCAATCGCCTGAAGCCGCGCGTCAGCCTCATCCCAACTCCCGGTCATCAGGGAGTTGGGAGATGGACCATTGGCGCGCGATCGCCCGCGCAGCGGCAACGCTTCCTGCCGGTAGACGATCTGTGTCGGGCGAAAGCGCCACAGACGCTCCGCCCCCTGGAACGCCGCTATCTCAGGCGATTCCAGAATGACCTCGGCGCTGCCCGATAACTGCAGCAGGTCGCCGCTCTCGAAATCCGCGAAGACCAACCCCGCCCGCGGATTGGCAAGAATGTTGCCGAGCGTGTTGAAGAAGAGATTGCCGGCAAAGTCCGGGATCGTCAGAACACTGTCCTCGCCAATCCGGACAAAGCCGGGCCGGCCGCCACGATGCGAAACATCGATTTGGCGCCCTTCATGGTCGCGGCCGACATACGAGGCGACGAAGAATGTATCCGCCTTGGCGATCATTTCGGCAGGCCGACCCTCCAGATTGCCAAAACTGACCGGGTCGTACCCGGAGGGCTGCATTGGATCCCGTGTAAACTCGAAATCGCGCAGCTGGATATATTGCGGGCAGTTGCCGTAGGCCTGCCCAACACGCACATCGAAGCCGTCCTGCCCGGTTCGATGGATAGTGCCATTCAGCCGGTTGCGACGGCGCGTGTGGAGCTCGATGCCCAACATGGCAATGGCCTTGCCGTCGTCCATTCCCGCGTCGGCCGGGTCGAGCGGCTCACGGGGAAGGTCGACACTCAGTGTGTGGACGTCCGGGCTCTGAAGGAAGCCCGGACGATTGGCACGGAGTGTCGCCCATGCGTTGCCGTCTTCATCTACCGTCCCAAGTACGATGAAGGGCAGCTGCGGGTAGAACTGCCGATGCTGATCGATCAGGTGATCTCGCAGCACGCGGCGGCCCACTTCGTCCATTCGCTTCGCGACGCCGACCTTCTCCTGCAGTGCGATCTCTCCGGCATGCCAGGGAGAGGAGGTGGTGCTCTGTGCCTCGGTGGGCATAACTGGCTCCTTCACGGCTTTTGGTCGGGTGCGGTGCGATGCGGCGCCCTAAGCGGCCTCGACAATGCCGACGGGTGATTTCTGGAAAGGCTGAAAGCCGGGAAGAGCTTCTATGCGCTCGAGCCAGGTCGTTACGCTACGGTAGGCAGACCGGTCGACGTTCCCCTCAGGCGCCCGTGCGATGTAGCTGTAGAGGGCGATGTCGGCGATCGTCGGTCTCGTTGAGACGATCCATTCACGACCGGTCAGTTGGGCATCGACAAGGCCAAGAATGCGATGAGCTCTCGCGATCACTTCTTCAGTATCGAATTTCGCGCCGAATAAGGTCACAAGACGGGCCGCGCATGGACCATAGGCGATCTCGCCCGCCGCGACCGACAGCCACCGCTGAACCGCAGCCGCCGCTGCCGGCTCCTCCGGCAGCCATCCCTCCGGCGCATACGTCTTGGCGACATAGACAAGAATGGCGTTGGAGTCGCTGACGACGGTGTCGCCGTCCTGAAGCACCGGCAGCTGCCCGAATGGGTTGAGCGCCAGGAAATCGGGGCTCTTGTGTTCTCCCGCCGCTAGGTCGACCTCCACGATTTCGGCATCGACGCCGATAAGCGACAGAAAGAGGCGGGCGCGATGGGCATGGCCCGATAGAGGATGCGAGTACAGCTTCATCGATCTGATCTCCGATTGAGGTGAACAAACAATAATTGTTTCCTGCTGCGCGTTGAATTGCGATAATATGAAAGTCACTATTTCAATTTGTGGAATATTGCGGGATATCCTATGGATCGGCTTCAATGCATGAGGGTTTTGGTCAAGGTCGCCGAGACGGCAAGCTTTGCGCAGGCTGCACGCCAACTTCACATGAGCGCTCCGGCCGTTACGCGCGCAGTTGCCTATCTGGAGGAAACTACAGGTGCTAGGCTGTTCGTGCGCTCAACGCGCTCGGTGAAGCTGACGCCATCAGGCAGCCGATATGCCGACGACTGCCGAAGGATTCTCAGTGATATCGACGAGGCGGAAGCCTCTGCCGGTGGATCCCATTCAACGGCATCCGGAATCCTCAGCATCACTGCGCCGGTATTGTTCGGTCAGATCCATGTCGTCCCGATTTTGACCGCGTTTCTCAGCACGCACCCGGCGGTCACCGGGCGCGTCCTGTTCTTCGATAGGATGGTCAATCTCGTGGAGGAGGGCATCGACGTCGCCATTCGTATCGGCCACCTGCAGGACTCGGACCAGCAGGCGAACAAAGTCGGCGGCGTGCGCCGCGTTGTCTGCGGCGCGCCGGCCTATTTCGCGCGTCATGGCGAGCCGGTAACGCCGGCGGATCTCACCCGGCACGTGACCATCGTCAATACGGGATCATCGGCGCCGTTGGACTGGCACTTCGCGCCCAACCATACGCCCGTCAAGCTTCACCCGCGCATGTACTGCAACACCGTCGATGCATCGATCTCCGCGGCGTTGACGGGGTGGGGCCTGACGCGGACCTTGTCCTATCAGGTGGCGGAGCATCTTGCTGCCGGTCGGTTGAGGACGGTGCTCGATCAGTACGAGGAAGAGCCACTGCCGATCCACGTGGTCCACGTAGAGGGCAGGCACGTCTCAGCCAAGACACGTGCTTTCGTGGACTTTGCTGTTCAGAAGATAAAGGCGCTCGGCCTCTAGAGGCAGACCGATGTCGAGGTAGATATCAGCCCGATACGCTGTGCCGCAAAGGCGGCATTTATGCCATGGCCTTGGCCGAGGCTTCGTAGCATTCGGACAGGGAGCTTATACGATCGAGGTTGTTCAGGATATCGACCATGTCGCATGCTTCGCGCCACGTCATCCGAGCCATCTGCACGTTGTTCAACTCCGCCGGCCGTTGTGTCGTGGCATCGACAACGGTCCAGAGTCCGTCCTCCATGCGAAGATTATATCGGCACATTACGCATGTCTCCCTTGGGTAATGCCGGATACTTTCACAATGACTAATATGAGTCCATCCTAAAGGATGATGGAAGTGCGGTATTAACAGCCATGCCCGTGGCGGGCGCGCTCGCCGTGAAGGGGCTCAGAATCAAAAACGGCGCCAAAGGCGCCGTCTTGGAAGCTTCACGCTTGCCGCTATTAGCGGAACGAGCGGGAAGCGATATTGCGGATGTCGTAGCGGGTAACGCCGATGTCGGCGAGCGCCTGGTTGGAGAGGCTGCCAAGTTCGCTGAGCGTGCGGCGATAGCTCATCCAGTTCTTTGCAATGCGGATCGGGTTCATGTTCTTTTCCTCAGAATGATCGTCAGAGCGGCCCCATCGCCGTCTCATCGTTGACGTCCATATAAGTCTTCTCTGTCATATTGTGCAGTGCAAAGAAGCGGCATCTGCTATGCAATTGTGCATGTGATGCTCATTCCGAATGCAGCGATTGTTTTCTGAGCCACGCCAAAAGGGACGGGGAATTGACTGCAACTATCGCGGAAGCTGGTAGCCAGGCAAAAGAAAACGCCCGTTGCTAGGGGCAGCGGGCGTTTTATCAAGGCGATCTTGCTTGGGAGGATAGCAAGTCGCTTGGATTAGCGGGCAGAAGCCTCGCGAGCAACACGATGGATGTCAGAACGGTCGATACCGAGGTCGTGCAATTCGCGGTTGGTCATGCGGCCGAGTTCGGAAACAGTCTGACGATACTTGCGCCAGTTGTTGAAAGAGCGAGAGAAGTTCATTTTTGTCCCCTTTCCTAGGGCTTGCGATCTGCCAGCTGCCGCCGATCGGCGCTGACCTCTATTTGATGACTGCAATATATGTTGCGCTGCGAAGTCGTAGCAGAGACAAGATTTCAGATCACCTATGCATTAAGCGCAAGTCTCAAGTGCTAATCGCCGTGATTTCGCGCCTATGTGGTTAATCATTAGGCAGAATGGTTGGTGTATGCCGGCCCGCGTTGCCTTTTCTCCTTGCGAGGCAGAGTGGCCGCCGGTTGGCATATTCAGCTACGACAAGGAGGTCGCAGCAAAATTTGGTTCGGCGGTCAGCGGCTGCGGGGTCGTTGCTGCCTCCGATGAGCCTGCTGCCAGGCCATTAGACCGGCGCGACCTGCGGGAGGCACATCCGCCACCGCTGTCCAACAGGCATTGGAAAACCACGCTGCGATATTGTCGAAAACCAAACGCCCACCGGGGGAGGATCCGGTGGGCGTCGTTAGGGTGACTGACAACCGGGAGGAGGAGGAGTGTCGTCAGTCTATCGGAGGGCGCTGGGAGGAGGAGTGCGCTGCTCCGAATTTCGTTACGAAGATCATCTTCGCAGGCTTTTCCGGTAACCCGGGGCAGGGCGCCGTCCCCTTGCCTTCTGATTAGTAATATAAATCGTCTTACTGGTATTTTGCAGTGCAATATAATCATGCTGCCCATGCAGAAATCGCATGGCTTGCGAGTATGGAGTGTATATTAGCAACCTGCCGTTATGGATCGGTTAAAAAGCACCCCAAATTCGCCCAATGACGAATTCGTATGGGAATATTTCCCTCGTGCTCGATCAACGGCTATAAAGCAAAGAGAGGAAGCGCGTAGTCGCGCGTTTGGCGGAGTAGGGCATGTATCGCGGTCGATTGGAGCGAGACCTCTCGCTTTGGGTGGAAAAGGGGCTCTTGCCGGAGGCAACTGCAGGAGCGCTCTTGGAGGAATATGACGCGCGCCCGGCAAGCTTCAGCCTTGGCAACGTGCTGATGATCCTCGCGGCAATCCTGCTAGGGGCGGCGATCCTGCTGGTTGTCGCTTCGAATTGGGAAGCCATCCCGCGTCTTGTGCGCGTCGCCGTCATTCTTGCAATCATCTGGGTCGTGCATCTCGGCGCGGCGGTCATGCTCAGGCGCGGCGCAACCGGCGCAGCGGGCGGACTGCTGGTGATCGGGACATTGGCCTTCGGTGGAGCGATTTCGCTGATCGGGCAGATGTATCATCTGTCGGGAGACCAACTGACGGTCATGTACCTGTGGTTTGGCATGGCAGTGGTTTCGGCGGTGCTGTTTCGCTCCGGCGTCGTCGCCGCGGTGGCAGGCTTTCTGTCTTGGGGCAGCTTCGCGGCCTATCTCGATACCTACGATACGCGCTGGGTCGGCCTCGATCCCTGGATTGTGCCGCTCATGGCAGCGGTTGTCATTGGTCTCGTCCACCTCACCGGCGCGGATCGCGCGCGCCATCTCGCGTATCTGCTGCTTGTCGCCTGGCTTACCTGGCTCTATGCGGTGAACGAGAATTTCTGGCTCGCGCTCGCCTATGCTATCGGCGGCATGCTCACCTTTGTTCTCGTCAGCCTGCCGGTAGCACGACGTTCCGCGCTTCTCAGGACTGCCGGATCGGCTCCTGCCTTTTACACTTTCCTCGTCGCCATCATCGGTCTCCTTCTGCTCCATATTGAATTGGAGCATGGCTGGCAGTTCGTGACATTGGCGCTGGTGACGCTGGGCGCCGCAGTTGTTGCCATTGCGCTCCAGGGACGAAACAACGGTGCGGTGCGCTATCTGGCCTACGCCGCCTTTGCCGCTGAGATGCTCTACCTCGCGTCGGTGACCGTCGGGTCGATTCTCGGGACATCGAGCCTCTTCCTGTTCTCGGGGCTCTTCGTTGCTGCCGTCGCGTGGCTCGTCATTCGCCTCGAGCGGCGATTTGCCCTCAGAACTCCGGAGGCAAGCGTATGAGCATTTTCTCGCCGCAAGGCTCAGGCAGCCGCTACATCGTCGCTGCAATCATCGTAGCGGCGCTGCAGACCGCCGTTCTTGGCTATGCGATCGAGAGCCGTGCGTCGATTCTGCGCAGCGGTACCGACGCTCTGCTGAAGACCGCGCCCGTCGATCCGCGCGACTTTCTGCGCGGTGACTATGTCGTGCTGAACTACGAGATCTCCTCGGTCCCGGTAGCATCGATTGTTGGCGGTGTACCGCAGGACCAGGGCAAGAAGAGCCTATGGGTGCGGCTGAAGCCTGGCGATGGCGGATTCTGGGGCATTGTCGAAGCATCGTTCGAACGCTTGGCCGAGCAACCGGGCACCGTGGTTCTGCATAGCAGGCCTTTCTATAGTTATGGCCCCAATTCCGCCGACCACATCCGCGTCGAGTATGGCATCGAACGCTATTACGTTCCGGAAGGCCAAGGCACGGCCTTGGAGAAGGCGCGCCAGGGCGGTGACGTCTCCATTGCCGTTCGCGTGGCCTCGGATGGAACGCCACAGATACGCAGCCTGCTCGTCGACGGGAAGCCCGCCTACGACGAGCCTCTTTATTAAGTTGACGCCGAATGGTGTGGAAGCCTGCGAGCGCGGGCGAAATCACTGTCATTTGCCCTTCATTTTTCCTTTGCCTCTCCCAAATCGGGTGTTATAGAGACGCCGCGCTCCGGAAGGCCTCATGTGCAGGCATATGCATGCGGTTTTTGAGAACGCGGGTATGGTGAAATTGGTAGACACGCCAGATTTAGGTTCTGGTGCCGCAAGGCGTGGGAGTTCAAGTCTCTCTACCCGCACCAAAAGCTGGCTTGCAGGCGGGGGGACCGGAACCGGTGTTCCTCGATTACCCGGCAGCAAGGCGCCGTTCCGCCAGGGGCGGAATGAATAAGAATTGAGAACAAGCCACGCTCGGCAACTTTCCGGCGTCGTGCTCATCGAAACGAACGGCGTCTGGGCACGGCCGCCACGAAATGAGGTAGGAAGACATGCAGGTTATCGAAACGCTCGCTGAAGGGCTGAAGCGCGAAATCAAGGTCGTAATCCCGGCCAAGGACATGGAAGTCAAGATGAATGAGCGTCTTGCCGACGTGAAGGACAAGGTCCGCATCAACGGCTTCCGTCCGGGCAAGGTTCCGGCCGCTCACCTCAAGAAGGTTTACGGCAAGTCCATTATGGCCGACCTCGTCAACGAGATCGTCCGCGAGCAGCCGACCGCCATCTTGGCCGAACGCGGCGAAAAGTCCGCGACGCAGCCGGAAATCGCGATGACGGAAGACAAGGACGAGGCAGAACAGATCCTCGCCGCTCAGAAGGACTTCGAGTTCACGCTGTCCTACGAAGTTCTGCCGCCGATCGAACTGAAGTCCAACAAGGGCATCAAGATCACGCGCGAAGTCGTCGACATCTCCGAAGAGGAAGTCAACGAACAGGTTCTGAAGGTCGCTGAAAGCGCCCGTTCGTACGAAACCAAGAAGGGCAAGGCCGCCAACGGCGACCGCATCACGATGGACTACGTCGGCAAGGTCGACGGCGTTGCCTTCGAGGGCGGCACCGACCAGGGCGCCGAACTCGTTCTCGGCTCCGGCCGGTTCATCCCGGGCTTTGAAGACCAGCTGGTCGGCACCAAGGCTGGTGACGAGAAGACCATCACCGTTACCTTCCCGGCTGACTACCCGGCCAAGAACCTCGCTGGCCAGGAAGCCACCTTCGACCTGTCGGTCAAGGACGTTGCTGCTCCGGCCGACGTTGAAATCAACGACGAGTTGGCCAAGAAGCTCGGCCTTGAATCGGCTGACCGTCTGAAGGAAATCGTCCGCGGCCAGATCGAGTCGCAGTACGGCTCGATGACCCGCCAGAAGGTCAAGCGTCAGATCCTCGACCAGCTCGACGAAATGTACAAGTTCGAGACCCCGGCCTCGCTCGTCGACGCCGAGTACAACGGCATCTGGAACCAGGTCGCCAACGATCTCGCTCAGTCCGGCAAGACCTTCGAAGACGAAGACACGACGGAAGAGAAGGCACGCGAAGAGTACAAAAAGCTCGCTGAGCGTCGCGTTCGCCTCGGCCTCGTTCTCTCTGAAATCGGCGAAAAGGCCGGCGTCGAAGTAAGCGAAGACGAAATGCAGCGCGCCATCTACGAGCAGCTGCGCCAGTATCCGGGCCAGGAAAAGCAGATCCTTGACTTCTTCCGCAGCCAGCCGGGTGCGGCAGCCTCGATCCGCGCTCCGATCTTCGAAGAAAAGGTCATCGACCATCTGCTGACCGAAATCGACGTCACGGACAAGAAGGTGACCAAGGAAGAACTGCTCGCCGACGAAGAAGGCGAAGAGTCCGAGAAGGATGCCAAGAAGGCCGCTCCTAAGAAGAAGGCTGCTGCAAAGGCAGAAGCTGCTGAAGGCGAAGAAGCTGCTCCGAAGAAGAAAGCAGCTCCGAAGAAGAAGGCTTCCGAGGAAGGCGCCGAGTAATCTTCGGCCAGTTGAAATTTACGAAAGCCCCGCCTTGTGCGGGGCTTTTTCTTTTCCAGGTCGCGTGCCTGCTTTTAGGCTGCCGTCCGTCCAGGTCACACGATATGGTTGCATTTTGGAATGATCTGATGCAATCTAAGCGTTGTTGGCAGGGGAAGGATTGACGATGGCTTCCGGCGCAGACCTGACAAGGCGGATTTTCGAGGCGCGGCATCGGGGGGGACCTTGATGCGCTTATGTCATTCCTTGGGACAATTGCGTTTTCCGGGCAGAAGGCAGCCAGTATCTGGCGTCACTCACCAACCCGGTTGTCGGCAGCGCTGCACTCCGCGCGACGATGCGGCAGTTCATTGACACCTGGGACATGACGGCGCTGGAACTCGACATCCGTGTCGACGGAAATGTTGCACCGGTTCATCGCGTCGGCCAGATGCGTCATAGTACGACCAAGTTCGATACCGAAATCATGGACAAGATGACCTTCGAGAACGGCAGGCTGGTTGAGTGCGTGGAATTTCTCGACACGCTTCAAGCTGCGTCACTACTCAATATAGCGGCGATCTCTGCGGCACAAATTTAACCGGCCCGTTCTTGCGTTGTCGGCGGCGGCGGTCGACCTCAGACTGCCGGTCGGGCCTTGTGGGCGTGGGTCAATTCCGCGACCTTGTGAATGTGGGACACAGCAGCCCGCCCGCCGGCTGTCTTCGTGAAGAGTTCAAGCGTCTCATCCTCATGGTCACCGACCGGTGTCAGTGCCTGGTCCATATAGGCTTTGGACGCTTTGTCTCGTGCGATGAAGAAGGCGCTGATTGCAAGCTTGGCAATGGTCGCACCTAGCGACAGGTGTTTGGTGACCGTCTCCCAGACGAAACGCGGCCAGAAGGTTACAGCGCTTTCTCGCGGCATATCGGGCCGCCGTTCGGAGGGATGCTTGAGACGTAGAAGGCCGCTCTGCAATGGATGCACGTTCTCCAACGGTACAGTTGTGGCGAACGACACAAGGACCTTCACGAGGCTGGCGAGCGGCACGCCCGTGGCAACGGCCCGGCGCAGCAGCGTCTTCATGTGCTCCGGCGAATAGTAGAGCGACCAGGCCTCCTGGTAGATGCCCTCCCATTCCTGCTTGCTCATCTTCGGATGCGCGGTGCAGACGTGCTCCACGTCGTAAATGTTGAGATCGGCGTCCATCTCGACGCCTTTCTTCCACAAGGTCTGGTGGTCTTCCGAGCCCGGCAGTGGTGTCAGCACGAAGAATTCAATGACATCAAGAGGCAGTTCGTGCTGGATGATCGCGATGTCGCGGCGGATCGTCTCCGGCGTGTCCGCGGGGAAACCGAGAATGTAACCGGCGAGAGTCATGATGCCCTGTGCCTTCCAGGCAAGCAGCATCTTCCGGTATTCGGTGATCTTGTTCTGGTTCTTCTTGGCCGCCGTGAGGTTGTCCGGGTTTACGTTCTCAAGCCCGATGAAGACGCGGGTGACGCCGGCACGCTTTGACTTTTCGATGAAGTTCGGGATCTTGTGGCAGAGGGTGTCCACCTGGATCATCAATCCGAGCGGAATGCCGTCCTTCTCCCTGAGTTCGATCAGGCGGTCGAAGATTGCTTCCCAATCCCTGTTGCGTGCGAAATTGTCGTCGGTGATGAAGAACTTATGGATGCCTTGCGCCCAGTTCATTCGCACCAGCTTTTCGACATCGTCGGCCGAGCGGAAACGCGACTTGCGGCCCTGCACGTTGATGATGGTGCAGAAGGAGCACTGATAGGGGCAGCCACGGCCGGCGTCAAAACTCGTGCTGAGGCCGAGCGTCTGCGCGACATTGGTTTTCGGCAGAAATGGGACGGCGGCACCTTCGATGCTGGGCAGGTCGTTCATGAAATTGTAGAGCGGCTCAAGCTTGCCGGCGGCGGCGTCCTGTAGAACGCGGTCCAACCGGCCTTCTGCCTCTCCAGCAAACATCGAGATGCCCATCTCGCGACAGGCGTCGAGGCCGACCGCCTTGCCGTCGAGCATGGCCAGGCATCCCGACACGTGAAAACCGCCCATCGAAACCGGAATTCCGGCAGCGCGGAAGGGCCGGGCAATGTCGAGCGCCCGCGGATATTGGTTCGACTGCACACCAACCAGGGCGATCATCCCGAAATTGTCGTGCTGTTCAAGCCGCTTGAGAAGTGCGGGGACGTTGACCCGAGTGTTGGTCTCGTCGATGACCGTAATCTCGATCCCGACATTGGGCCCCAATACCTTGCGTTCGGCGCAGTCGGCAGCGATTCCATAGATCGCAGCCAAGGAATTCGACGGGATCATCGCCCGCCACCACCGGATTACATAGCCGTCATCGTCATAGTGCGACGGCTTGATGAGGATGAGCTGAAAGGTCCGTTCGGCAGTCTTTGGAAGATCTTGCACGGTCACTCGCTGGTAAGAGGAATCCCCGAAAATGGACGCTACCAGACACGGTGGATTATACAAGTAAAGCTTTTACCGATGCTATTCGACACAAATAAGTCAGTTGGAATGGATTTTGGACGGCGCGTAGGTGTCTGTTTTCGTTCAAGAAATTATCAAATTCGAATCGGTTGCCGTTAGTCGGAGGGATTAAAGCTCCGACTTGATGTCGCCCATGCGGTTCCACGCGTCGAGGCCTGCGATCTTGTAGGCTTCAGCGAGGGTCGGGTAGTTGAAGGTGTTTTCGACGAAGTACTCGACGGTGCCCTTGAGGTTCAACACTGCCTGGCCGATGTGAACCAACTCGGTCGCTCCTTCGCCGACGATGTGCACGCCAAGCAGCCGGCGCGTCTTCAGAGAGAAGATGAGTTTCAGAAGCCCAGTATCGAGTCCCATGATGTGGCCACGCGAAGTCTCGCGGAAACGCGCGATGCCGCATTCATAGGGGATACCGCGCTCCTTCATCTCTTCCTCGGTCAGGCCGCAGGTGGAGATCTCAGGCACGGCATAGATGCCGTAGGGAAAGTACTTTGGCGGCTCCTTCGCGACCGCGCCGATAGCAACGCGCGCAGCAATGCGGCCCTGCTCCATCGAGGTGGATGCCAGGCTCGGAAAGCCGACGACATCGCCCGCGGCATAGATGTCTGGTACGGACGTCTGGAAGGTCTCCGGATTGACCTTGAGGCGACCGCGGCTATCAGCTTCGAGCCCGGCCGCGTCCAGGTTGAGCGTGTCGGTCGCGCCCATGCGCCCGGCGGCGAACAGGACCATGTCTGTCACCAGGCGGCGACCATTGTCGAGCTTCAGTTCAACCTTGCCATTGTCGAGACGCGTCACCTTGTCGGCCTTGGTGCCGAGCAAGATCTTCATGTTGCGATCGCGCAGTTGGTAGGTGAAGTCCTCGACGATTTCCCGGTCGATGAAATCGAGCATCGTCGCCTTCGGATCGATCACGGTCACCGCGGTATCCAATGCGCTGAAGATCGTCGCATATTCGATGCCGATGACGCCCGCGCCGATCACGACCATCGAGCGCGGCAGCTCGTCGATGTCGAGCAGTTCGTCGCTGTCGAGCACCGTCTTGTTATCGAATGGGATGTCGTCCGGACGGAACGGTTTCGTGCCGACCGCAAGCAGGATGCTCGCTCCCGTGACCTTGACCACTTCCCCATCATCCTTGACGACCTCGAGTGTCGACGGGTCGAGAAAGCTTGCCTTGCCCCTGATGTGCTGCACCCGGTTTCGGGCGAACTGGTGTTCCAGCACTTCGACTTCGTGATCAAGGGTGATCAGCAGGCGGCGCCGAAGGTCATCCGCGCTGATCTCTTCCTTCACGCGATAGGATCGGCCATAGAAGCCGCGCTCACGCCATCCGGACAGATTGAGCGCCGTTTCGCGCAGCGTCTTGGAGGGGATGGTGCCGGTGTGCACCGAAACACCGCCGACGCGCTTGCCTTGCTCGATGACCAGGACCTTCTTGCCAAGCTTGGCTGCCTGGATTGCGCCGCGGCGGCCTGCCGGGCCGCTGCCCACAACAACGAGATCGTACTGGAACATTAGGCTGGCCCCGATTGGAAAGCTGGAATCATTTTGCGACGCAATATGTCGCGCGTCCACCGGGGCAGGTCAATGTTGCAAAATGCTCTAGGAGGAGAGGTCTGGATTTATTGAAGCCAAGTAGGGTTCCAGCTTCTCGAAGCTGCGGTCCATGGCGAAGGCGCGAGCGAAAGGCAACCCGATATGCCCGTAGAAGATGGACATCTGTTTCTCCGCAACCCCCTGGCTCGTCTTGTCGACGCCGGCCAGATAGAGAGCGGAAGCGAGACCGGTTCGATCCGCGCCTGAGTTGCAATGGATCAACAGCGGTTTCGGCGCGTCCTTCATGACTTGGATCAATTTCATCGCTCGCTCTGGCGAAAGCTCCTTGTAGGCCGACATCGGGAAATCGATATGCTCGATGCCAAGTGTCTTTGCCTGCTCGACTTCGGCGCTCCGTACCGGGTTATTGCCTCGCAGGTTTATGATCGTCTTGATCCCATAACGCTTCGAGAAACCCGCAAGGGCTTCAGGCGATGGCTGCGATGAACGATAGACTTCGCCATCGACGACCGCGTGGAAGTTGTCCGTAACTGTCAGGTAGAGGGCGTAGCTGCCACCGGCGAGAAAAGACCCGGCGAGCAAGCACAGCGCTGCTATCGCGCTGCGAGGAAATCGGCGAGAGGCGGTTGGCGTCATAAAGGTCCCGGAGCAGTTTGATTGCAGCATTGTCCCTTTGCCACCTAAACCTGACGGATACCTGAAGCACTTTAGACTCCTATAGGTTTAGACCCCTATATCAGACGCAACCCTTTCAGGCTAGCGTGACCGTCCTTGCCGATGATGATGTGGTCGTGGACCGTGATGCCGAGGGGCTTTGCGGTGTCGACAATCATCTTGGTCATGTCGATATCGGCCCGTGACGGCGTGGGATCGCGGGAGGGATGATTATGCACGAGGATCAGGGCTGTGGCCGAAAGCTCCAGCGCCCGCCGCACAACCTCGCGCGGATAGACCGGCGTATGATCGACCGTGCCCCGCCCTTGAACCTCGCCGGCGATCAATGCGTTGCGCTTGTCGAGAAAGAGAATGCGGAATTGCTCGCGTGTCTCGTGAGCCATCGCGGCGTGAGTATTGAATCACCAACGACCAGGACGACAGCACCTGCTTGCCTCGAAGCTCGCTCTTCAGGGTCCGCTGTGCGACCGTCGAGACCAGTTTCAAATCGAGCGCCACGGCTTCGCCGATGCCCTTTACCTCCTGCAGCAGAGGCAGCGGTGCACCGAAGACGGCAGCGTGCGAGCCGAAGCGCTCGAGCAGCGCCTTGGCGATCGGCTTGGTGTCGCGCCGGGGGATCAGCCTGAACAGCAGCAGTTAGAGCAACTCGTAATCGGCGAGGGCTGTATCGCCATGCTGACGGAAGCGGTCGCGCAGGCGCTCGCGGTGCCCGTGGTAGTGCTCTTCCTTGCCAAGCGAGGCGGAGAGGTTGGCCTGCTTCGCCAAGGATGCCGGCTTGGCGGCCTGTTCCGCGAAAAAGGAGCGTTCGTCGCTTGCATCGCTGGTGGCCAAGGGCAGTTCGGCGTCGTTGGAATGCGAAACAGGACCCTTCGTCATCAAGCGCTCATCGGTTCAAGGGCGGGAGGCCGGGTCGGTCGAGGCCGCCTGGCGAAAGCGTGAAAATCTCGCAGCCGTCGGCAGTAACCCCGACCGTGTGTTCGTATTGCGCCGAAAGTGAGCGATCGCGCGTTACCGCAGTCCAGCCGTCCGCCAGAACCTTCACATGCGGCCGACCGAGATTGATCATCGGCTCGATCGTGAAGATCATGCCTTCCCGCAGTTCGGGCCCTTCGTTCGCGCGACCATAGTGCAGGATATTTGGGGAGTCGTGGAACAGCGCGCCGACGCCATGACCACAGAAGTCGCGCACGACGGAACAGCGCTCGGCTTCGGCATAGGTCTGAATGGCTTCCCCGATCGCGCCGGTGCGGGCGCCGGGCCGAACGGCCGATATGCCACGCAGGAGGGATTCATAGGTCACTTCAAGCAGCCGCTCAGCAGCGCGCTTGATGGTTCCGACCGGGTACATCCGGCTTGAATCGCCGTGCCAGCCTTCGACCACGTAGGTGACGTCGATGTTGACGATATCGCCTTCGCGCAGGGGTTTTGCATCCGGAATGCCATGGCAGACGACATGGTTGATCGATGTGCAGGTAGACTTTGTGTATCCGCGATAGTTGAGCGTCGCCGGAATCGCGCCGTTGTCCATGCCAAATTCGAACACGAAACGGTCGATTGCATCGGTCCCAACGCCGGGCCGCACGAACGCCGCCAGCTCATCGAGGCAACGCGCCGTCACTTGGCACGCCTTCCGCATTCCTTCGAATGCTTCGGGACCGTAGAGCCTAATTGCGCCGGTATTCTTCGATGGCGCGGAAGAGGCTTCGATATAATTCACCATTGCAGGCCCTTAGGATTGTCATTCTGGTACATAATGCAGCTATG
Source organism: Rhizobium sp. RHZ01 (assembly GCF_014851595.1). NCBI lineage: Bacteria > Pseudomonadati > Pseudomonadota > Alphaproteobacteria > Hyphomicrobiales > Rhizobiaceae > Rhizobium > Rhizobium sp. RHZ01. Next base: position 47,442 of record NZ_JACUZZ010000006.1, on the reverse strand, counting down.
CCGGGTTCGTCCATCGCGATCAATGGGGCGAATGCTATTTCTGCCGTGTGCGTCGTGTATCGGTGCCAAGTGGCTTTTCTGCGAGCGGCACGCGTCTTCGCCCTCACGCGATCCTCACGACCCTCGGCTTGAGCATGCATGCATTGGACGGGGCGCTGGAATTTGCCTCGTTGAGATAAAATCATATGGCTCTTCCCAGAGCCCCGTTCGTCGGTTTATGTCCGCAACTCCGGTCCCTCTGCGGCCTTGCCCGAGCAAGCTTCGCTTCCCCTGGGGACCATGTGTGCCACACAGGCACGTCCGAGGCTCAACTCAACGCCGCATTCGCGCGGACGCCGCCGTCCCCAGAGGGAGACCATTTTCTGCAGACCCCTGATGCGGAAGCTCACGTCCTTCTTCCGCACCCTGCGCCGGTTCCGCCTCGCCGCAACGCCTTGCGGTGTATCCGCGACGGGACAAGGGGATGATGGCATGGGGGCGAGGTGCGGGGAAAATCGAGCGCGGTGTTTTCTTTTGACTATTGATTAGGAGCGCGACGAGAACAACGAAGCGAAGGTGGACGTCGGCTTGTTCGGCATGCTCGTGACCACCACCAGCTGGCGTATCTGGCCGCGCTTGAAGGCAGCGAGGAAGCGCTTGTAGTCCTTGAAGGACACGCAACCGTTCGAGTCGCCGCGGGCGCCGAGCATGTAGGTGTGCGCAAGCAAGCCGACGCGGTTGTAGACGTAGCCTGCACCGCCGACAGGGTTCAGTCGGATCGCCTCGACGCCGTGGAAAAGGCTTTCGCGCATCGTCAGATTGTAAGTATGCGGCGGGGTCGGGCCGCGGTTCTTGGCATGCACATAACGCGGATTGTCACGCATCTTGCCGAGGCCGGAATGGGCTTCCAGGCGTTCGCCGTTCGGAAGGTAGACGACGTTGGCCGAAATGTCGTAGACCGCGACGCCATTGCGGGCGATCGCGGGGGACAGCCCCTTCTTCACCGTCGGCATTTGATCGTCGTCATCATCGGAAGCGCCGGCATCCGGGCGCGCATAGGCAAGTACGGGTTCAGCCGGAGCACTGCGATCGTTGGGGGTAGCCCGCTTGATCAGGCCATCGGGCCGAGCCATGGGCAAGGGGATCGCGGTGTCGGTGCCGCTCAAAACGAGATCGAACGGCTGGGTTGCCCCCGGTGCAGGCTGCTCAGTCGGCGCAAGAGCCGCAATCTCGACCGGGCCGGGCTTGGTGGCGGCGGGCGGTACCTGTCCCTTGATTTCGGCCGCAGGGCTTGCTGCGAGCGCCAGCAAGGCAGGTCCTTCGGCGGCTGCGACCTCCTGCTTCGACGGGATGATGATACGGTCAGTCGAGGCAACGGTCGCTGATGCCACCTCTACGGTGTCGTCCTTGGCCGGGCGCGCGGGCTGAGCGGGTGCCGCTGACGCGACAGCCGTCGCCAGCTCTCTGTTCGGGGAGGCTTCGGAGAGCGCAAGAGGTTCGGACTGCCCGACAAATGCCGCCGCAAGCGCCGCCGACGGAGCGGCTACGTGAACACCCCTTGCAAGGGCCAGTTCGGCATCGGTGCTCATGCGCAAGCGCGAGAATTTTTTGACGTGAACGAGGCGTTGCTCAGGCTCGGTCTTCGCGACGCTTGCGGGGGCAAGCGCGATGTCGGCGAAGCGACCGGCGCTCGGATGCGGGGCCGGTGCGACCATATGCATGGTCGCAAGTGTAGCGACGACCCACGCTGAAGCGGCAAACCCCGCACCGATGAGAGCTGCACCTGAAAGAAAGCGGAAAGAGTAACCGAAACGAGAAATGGACGTACCTATAGGCCTGCTATTGCTAAACACATCGACCGCAAACGCCATGAGACCCGTCTTTCACAACTCGTTACTGGGGCCGGCGGTACGAACCGATGGAAATTCCTTCGCCGGGGCCGGTATAGAAGCATCAGGGCTAAATTGCGGCTCGCTAATATGTCCGGTTGATTGGCAGGATGCCGAATTATGGTAACCAATTCCTTTACGAGCTCGCTCGAGCCGTTCGAAATTGAGGGCAGGCTTTGGGCATGTCCCTGGGGCGCCGGCTTTTTGCCTGCTCCTCCTTTGTCAGGACGTGCCGAGGAATGCGGATTCTGCTATGAATACCTCCCGTCGCGTGGCTCCACGTTGGGAGGGAAAGCCGATGTCTTCGACACAAGTGGTTCATGAAGAAATCTCGCCAGCCTTGCTTGTTGATGCGATGTTTGCATTTCGGAAAACGGCGGCGATGAAGGCAGCGATCGAATTCGATCTTTTCACAAAATTTGGCGGGCAAGCGCGCACGGCGGCGATGCTCGCGTCGGACATTAATTGCGCCGAGCGTGGGGTGCGCATTCTTTGCGACTTCCTGGTAGTTTCGGGTCTTCTGACGAAGAGCGGTGAGAATTATGCGCCGACGCCGTCGAGCAAGGCCTTTCTGGACAGGCGTTCCCCGGCCTATATAGGTGCGGCGATCGATTTCATGGGGTCGCCGCAAATGATGTCCTTGTTCCTCGAAAACCCTGCCGCCTACGTCCGCAACGGAGGCTCCGTCGGCTTGGCCAACGTGGAGCCGGACAACCCTATTTGGGTCAAGTTTGCGAGGGGCATGTTTGGGCTTAACACAGCGAGCGCGAAAGCTGTGGCATCTGACGTTGCGACATGGTCAAAGCTGCCAAGCAAGGTGCTGGACGTTGCCGCCGGTCCTGGTGCCTTCGGTATAGAAATCGCCAAGGTGGCGCCATCTGCCAGCGTGGTTGCTATTGATTGGAAGCCGGTTCTTGCGGTGACCGAGGAAAATGCAACGAATGCAGGAGTAGCGGGGCGCTTCAGCTTCCGACCCGGCAGTGCCTTCGAGGTTGATTGGGGCAGTGGCTATGATCTCATCCTGCTGCCGAATTTCCTTCATCACTTTGACGCCGAAGGCTGCGTCATGCTCCTGAAAAAGGCGCGAGCAAGTCTGGCGGCAGGAGGCCGCGTTGCGATCGTCGAGTTCGTTCCGAACGAGGATCGGGTGTCGCCCGAGTTCCCGGCTGCTTTCGCCATGGTCATGCTGGCCACGACACCGAAGGGAGACGCCTACACGGAGCGGGAACTGGCCGATATGGCCAAGTCGGCTGGTTTTCAGGAGTTCGTTTCCCGACCGCTGCCCCCGTCACCTGCCAGTCTGATCTTCCTGGAGTGACGAAGCCGAGCAGGGGCGTCGCTCTTAGGCTCGCTCCATCACGTAGCTTCCCGGCGCCTCCTCGATGGCGTTGAGCGCGGTGCCTCCCGGTTTCCGGGCGGGCACGCGCTTGTTGTCCTTCGCCTCGATCCAGGCTTGCCAGTGTGGCCACCACGAGCCGGCGTTCTCAGCCGCTTTGGTAAGCCACGTCTCATAGTCGCCGGTTACGCCGCCGCCGGTCCAGTATTGGTATTTCTTCTTGTCCGGGGGATTGACGACGCCCGCTATGTGGCCGGAGCCTGCCAGCACGAAATCGACCTTGCCGCCGAAGAACTGGCTGCCGAGAAACACCGATTTTGCAGGCGCGATATGATCTTCGCGGGTGGCGAGATTGTAGATCGGGATCTTGACGTCCTTCAGCGACAGCTTCTGACCGTCCAGGATCATCTCGTTCGCCGTCAGCGCGTTCCTGAGGTAGCAATTACGCAGATAGAAGGCGTGGTTTGCCGCCGCCATGCGGGTGGAATCGGCATTCCAGAACAGAAGGTCGAAGGGCATCGGTTCCTGGCCCTTCAGATAGTTGTTGACGAAATAGGGCCAGATCAGTTCGGAAGCCCGCAGCATATTGAAGGCGGTCGCCATCTTTGAGCCGTCGAGGTAGCCGATCTCCTCCATGTGGGCTTCAAGCCGGCCCAATTGCTCCTCGTCGACGAAGACCTTGAGGTCGCCGGCGTGGGTGAAATCGACCTGTGTCGTGAAGAGGGTAGCGGTCTTGATCCGCTTGTTCTTTTCCTTGGCGTGCAACGCTAGCGTTGCCGCAAGCAGCGTGCCTCCGACGCAGTAGCCGACGGCGTTCGCTTCCTTCTCACCCGTCGCCCTCTCGATGGTGTCGAGGGCAAAGTCGATGCCTTCGCGCGCATAGGCGGCCCAATCCTTTTGCGCGTGCCGCGCGTCCGGATTGACCCAGGAGATCACGAAAACGGTCTGGCCCTGATCGACGCACCATTTGATGAATGATTTTTGCGGGTTGAGGTCCAGGATGTAGAATTTGTTGATCCACGGCGGGCAGATGAGGAGAGGGCGCTTCAGCACCGTCTCTGTCGTCGGCTCGTACTGGATGATCTGGCAGATCTCGTTCTGCGCGATCACCTTGCCCGCGGTCAGCGCCATGTCGCGACCGACGGCGAATTTGGTCATGTCGGTCTGGCGAAGCCTCAGGTCGCCTTGGCCCGCCACGATATCCTCGGTAAGCATCTTCATCCCGCGCACCAGGTTCTCGCCGCTGGTCGCGATCGTTTCGCGGTAAAGCTGCGGATTGGTGGCAACGAAGTTGGTCGGCGAGAGGGCGGCCGTGATCTGCTTCACATAGAAACCGGCCTTGTGCTTCGTGTGCTCGTCGAGCCCGTCGGTTTCGGCTACCATCTTCTCCGCCCAATCGGCGGTGATGAGGTAAACCTGCTTCAGGAACTCGAAGAACGGGTTCTTCTGCCAGTCTTCATCGGCAAAGCGCTTGTCGTTGCGCTCCGGTTCCGCCGCCGGCGTTTCGCCCTGCATGCGTTGCATCGAGCGCATCCAGATACCGAAGTAACTGCTCATCAACTGGGTCTGCGCTTCGAAGGTGCGGCGCGGATCTGAGATCCAGTATTCGGTGACCTTGGAGAGCGTCTTGACCATGTCGGTCACCGGCTCCGCTGCATTTTCTGCGATCTCGCCACGTTCGCGTGGCGCAAGCCAGGCCGTGGCCGCCTTGCCGAGATTCTCCAGTGCACGGGCGAAGTTGACCGCCATCGCCTCGGGATCTTTCATCAGGTACGGATCCAGGTCCTTCGCATCGAATCCCCGGCTCTTTGCCTTGTCGCCGTCTTGCTGCTTGCTGTCGGTCACGTGTCTCCTCCGGCGGCGGCATGTTCCTGCAAATTGAGTTGTACATCTGGAAAGATCTATAAAACAAGTTCCGCTGACGCACGCTCGTGCTATTGCTTTGTGGCGGCGACGAATCTAACAGTCGAAGCACCTCAGGATTTGGGACCTCTGGCAAATGACGAGAATTGGCATCCGCACCATCGCAAACATGACCCGTATCGCGCTCATCGGCGCCGCCGCGGCCATGGCGCTTGCCGGATGCATGCAGACGCCCGAGGAAAAGGCCGCCTTCGCGGCAAGGCAAGCGGCCCCGACGCCCGTTGTCATGAGCGCGACAAAGGGTGAAGAGCCGACCGAGAGCGGCCTGTCGCATTACAAGGACGGCTATCCGGGATTCGGGGCACCGCTCACGGCCGCAAACGTTCAGATGAGCGACGACGAGGCTGGCGGGGTTCAGAAGCAATTGACGGCGCTTGCCGCCCAGCGCAAGGCCGGCACGATCTCGGAAGCCGAGTACCAGCGTCGCGTCGCGGAATTTCGCAAGCTAGCGGCCGAGCACGGCGCCGAAACGCTCTCAGAAATCGCCAATTAGGCCTTGCCTTCGCTGCAATTTGGAAGCAAAGCCTTCCATCTGTGGCGGAAGACGAATTTTTCCCGATAATGCACGGCCTGCGCGGCTTTCCGTCAAAGAAATGCCGTGCGACGCAAGTCTGATGAATACGGCGTTGGTGATTCTGAAGTTCGTATCGCGAACAGCCGGGAATTTAGGACGAACTTCGAGCGCGGCCGCGGTGGCCGCATTTCCGTGGGGAAAGAAATGGAAGAGTTTCACAAAGTCCGGCGTTTGCCGCCTTACGTTTTCGAACAGGTCAACCGTTTGAAAGCAAGCGCGCGAGCGGGCGGGGCCGATATCATCGATCTCGGCATGGGAAACCCTGACCTTCCGACCCCGAAGGCGATCGTCGACAAGCTCTGCGAAGTCGTCCAGGACCCGCGCACGCATCGTTATTCGTCCTCCAAGGGCATTCCCGGCCTTCGCCGGGCGCAGGCTGCCTATTATGCGCGCCGCTTTGGCGTGAAGCTCAATCCTGACACGCAGGTCGTCGCGACGCTGGGCTCCAAGGAAGGCTTCGCCAACATGGCGCAGGCAATCACCGCACCGGGCGACGTCATCCTCTGCCCGAACCCGACCTATCCGATTCACGCCTTCGGCTTCCTGATGGCCGGTGGCGTCATCCGCTCGATGTCGGTCGAGCCGGACGAGAGCTTCTTCCCGCCGCTGGAACGCGCCGTTCGCCATTCGATTCCGAAGCCGCTGGCGCTGATCCTCAACTATCCGTCCAACCCGACGGCTTTTGTGGCGACGCTGGACTTCTACAAGGATGTCATCGCGTTCGCGAAGAAGCACGATATCATCGTCTTATCCGACCTTGCCTATTCGGAAATCTACTTCGAGGGTGAGCCGCCTCCGTCGGTTCTCGAGGTTCCGGGTGCGATGGATGTGACGGTCGAGTTCACCTCGATGTCGAAGACCTTCTCGATGCCCGGCTGGCGCATGGGCTTTGCCGTCGGCAACGAGCGTCTGATCGCCGCGCTCACACGCGTCAAATCCTACCTCGACTACGGCGCGTTCACGCCGATCCAGGTAGCGGCAACGCACGCGCTGAACGGCGACGGCTCTGATATCGCGGAAGTCCGCAACGTCTACAAGCGCCGCCGCGACGTCATGGTCGATACTTTCGGCAAGGCCGGCTTTGAAGTGCCGCCGCCGGCAGCGACGATGTTTGCCTGGGCCAAGATCCCGGAAAAGTTCCGTCACCTCGGTTCTCTGGAATTCTCCAAGCTGCTCGTCGAGAAAGCCGACGTGGCTGTCGCGCCAGGCATCGGTTTCGGCGAAATGGGCGACGACTACGTGCGCCTGGCGCTCGTCGAGAACGAGCACCGCATTCGTCAGGCAGCCCGCAACATCAAGAAGTTCATGTCGACGGCAGACGAAACGATGCACAACGTCATCTCGCTCAACGCACATCGCTGATATAATCCCTCAACGGCAGCCGCTTCCGGCGGCTGCCCTTCATGACACATTTCAGGATCGATCCATGGCAGATGCCCTCAAAATCGGCATTGCGGGCTTAGGTACCGTTGGTGCTTCGCTTGTCCGTATCATTCAGCAGCGCAGCAACGAGCTGGCCGCAACGTGCGGACGCCCGATCCTGATTACGGGTGTTTCCGCCCGCGACAAGACCAAGGACCGCGGCATCGACGTCGGCGGCATCGAGTGGTTCGACCGGCCGGAAGATCTGGCGGAGAAGGGCGACATCGACGTTTTCGTCGAACTCATGGGCGGCGTCGGTGGATCGGCAAACAGCTCCGTACGCGCTGCTCTACAGCGCGGTCTCCATGTGGTGACAGCAAACAAGGCGCTGCTTGCCTACCACGGCGTCGAACTGGCGACGATCGCGGAAGAGAAGGGCGCGTTGCTGAACTTCGAAGCAGCGGTTGCCGGCGGCATTCCCGTCATCAAGGCGCTGCGCGAATCGCTGACGGGCAATACGATCTCCCGCATCTACGGGATCATGAACGGCACCTGCAATTACATCCTGACGAAGATGGAAAAGGAAGGCCTGTCCTTCGCCGACTGCCTGAAGGAGGCACAGCGCCTCGGCTATGCAGAAGCCGATCCCGCCTTCGACATCGAAGGCAACGACACCGCCCACAAGCTCTCGATTCTCACGACGCTCGCCTTCGGAAACCAGATCGCGGCCGACGATATCTATCTCGAAGGCATCACCAACATCTCGATCGAGGACATCCACGCTGCCGCCGATCTCGGCTACCGCATCAAGCTGCTCGGCGTTGCACAGCGGACCGATACCGGCATCGAACAGCGCGTCCATCCGACGATGGTGCCCGTCGATTCCGTGATTGCACAGGTCGACGGCGTGACCAATGCCGTGGCGATCGAGTCCGATGTTCTCGGTGAGTTGCTGATGGTCGGGCCCGGCGCCGGCGGCAATGCGACGGCTTCGTCTGTTCTCGGTGACATCGCGGACATCGCAAAGAGCCGACCTGGCGCCCAGCGCGTGCCCGTTCTCGGCCATCCCGCCAAATCGCTCGAGCCCTACCGCAAGGCGCAGATGCGAAGCCACGAAGGCGGATATTTCATTCGCCTGACCGTGCTCGACCGCACGGGCGTGTTTGCAAGCGTCGCGACCCACATGGCGGAAAACCATATTTCGCTGGAATCGATCGTCCAGCGCTCGAAGCAGCACCTTGCGCCGTCGCATCACCAGACGATCATCATGGTGACTCACGCGACAACAGAGGACTGCGTTCGCAAGGCGGTCGCCGCAATCAAGGGCGAGGGCTATCATGTGGGTGAACCGCAGGTGATCCGCATCGAGCGGCCGAAGGAAGACTGAGCCTCACCCGCTCCCAGAAGATCGATGTTGCCGAAGGTGCCGCGGTAGATCAGCCGCGCGCATCCACAGCTAACGTCGAGTGTCTCGTCCAAAACCGTTGTGCGGCCGGGCCAAGCCGCATAAAGCTGCCGATATCACTCCCGGTCCCGGGGTGGTGACAAGCGACGAGGGCAGCAGGCGATATGGAGATTCCGGCCGATCCGGTACAACGTGCGTTTCTGGGCGTGGAGAGGTCCGTACTGGACAACCGCTGGATATCGCGACTGGATCAGGCCGGCCAGAACCGGGCGCTTGCGATGTCTCAGGTGCACGGGCTGCCTGAACTTATCGCGCGCGTCCTCGCCGGACGCGGTGTCACCGTCGACGAGGCGCTGGAGTTTCTTGATCCGACGCTCCGCAACCTGATGCCGGACCCCTACACGCTGACGGATTGTGAGAAGGCGGCCAAGCGGCTCGCCGAGGCCATCCGCAACCAGGAGCAGGTCGCGATTTTCGGCGACTACGACGTCGACGGCGCGTCCTCGTCGGCGCTTATGTTCCGCTTTCTCAAGCACTTCGGCGTCAAAGCTGAGATCTATATTCCGGATCGAATTTTCGAGGGCTATGGGCCTAACGCTGCGGCAATCGGCAGTCTGATTGACAATGGCGCACGCCTGATCGTCACCGTCGATTGTGGGTCCACAAGCCACGATGCCCTCACCGAGGCAGCCAGGCGGAATATCGATGTGGTGGTGATCGATCACCACCAGGTGACACACGATCTGCCGCCGTGCCACGCGCTGGTCAATCCGAACCGGGAGGACGATCTCTCCGGGCAGGGACATCTCTGCGCGGCGGGTGTCGTGTTCCTCGTGCTCGTCGCGACGCTAAGGCTGTTGCGGGAAGCAGGAAACCCGCGCGTACGGTCGATCGACCTGCTGCAATGGCTCGATATCGTCGCGCTTGCGACCGTCTGTGATGTCGTGCCGCTGAAGGGTCTGAACCGTGCCTACGTCGTCAAGGGGCTGATCGCCGCTCGCCACCAGGGCAATGCGGGCCTGTCCGCTCTCTTTCGCAAGGCGGGTCTTGCTGGACCGGTGACGCCCTATCACTTCGGCTTCATGATTGGGCCGCGCATCAATGCCGGTGGGCGCATCGGCGACGCGGCACTCGGGAGCCGCCTGCTCACCCTGGACGACACGAGCGCGGCCGAGGCCATCGCCATGCAGCTGGATGAGCTCAACCGCGACAGGCAGGCTATGGAAGCGGCGATGCTGCTGGAAGCGGAGGCCGAGGCACTGGCGGAATATGGGGACGGCAAGGGCGCCTCGGTCATCGTCACTGCCCACGAAAAGTGGCACCCCGGGATCGTCGGCCTGATTGCCGCCCGTCTCAAGGAGCGCTTCAAGCGCCCGGCCTTTGCCATTGCTTTCGATCCATCCGGCAAAGGCACCGGCTCGGGTCGCTCCATCAACGGCTTCGACATGGGCAAGATGGTGCGCGCGGCTGTGGACGATGGCCTGCTGGTCAAGGGCGGCGGCCACGCGATGGCTGCCGGTCTCACCGTTGAGCGCGACAAGCTCGGCCGCTTGCGCAGCTTCTTTGCCGAGCGAGCCGAAAAGACGGTTGCCGCACTCGTCGCCAACGAGAAGCTGAAGATCGACGGCGCGATTGCCGCCAGCGGCGCGACGCTCGATCTGATCGACCGCCTCGAGACGGCCGGGCCTTACGGCTCGGGGCATTCACAGCCGCTCTTTGCTGTTCCCGCCCATCGGCTTCGCGATTCTCGTTTGGTTGGTGAGAAGCACGTGAAGGTGACGCTCGAAGCCATGGACGGCGCCCGCCTTGATGGGATCGCCTTCCGGGCCGCCGATACGCAGCTCGGCAACCTGCTGCTGAATTCGAGGGGCGCCAACCTCCATGTTGCAGGCTCGCTTAGCGCGGACCACTACCAGGGTGTACGACGCATCCAGCTACGCGTCCAGGACGCCGCTCCGGCGCGGTGAGTGCACATGGCTATCCAGTGAAGGCTCGCGACGCTATCCTCGCCTGTCGACCGGCCATTGGCGTCATCGGCCGCCGGACTCGCCGGACATTGATTGGCGACTATGCCGCGATTGCCGACTTTGGCCTGCATGTCGCAACGATCTGCGGCGATCCTGCTCCCGGCATACCGCTTGACGAGGTCGCCAAGATCGACGTGACGACATTTCTGTTCAAGCATACCGTTTTTTCGGGAAAGGCGACGTCAGTCATGGGTGATCCGTTGAACGCTGTCGCCTGGCTCGCTGCTGAGCTTGCAGCAAAGGGCCGCCAGCTCGAGCCGAACGACGTGGTCGCAACTGGTTCGTGCTCGAAAATTCTTCAGGTTTGGGCAGGCCAGCATCTCGCAGCCGACTTCGGTCCGCTTGGCCAAATCGAGTGCGTCTTTACCTGACGCTCATCGAGGGCTCGCGCCAGCGCTTAATGTGAAAAATCAGATCGAGCGCTATCTTCAGCGCATCACGCGGCTCGGGAGCACTCAGGGTCCACGCTACCAATGCATAGTTGATTTTCTGGGAGTGACTCTCCATCGCTGTTTTCAGCCCTTTGCAGACGGCGTGATCAGAGAAGTGTCGGTTCTGAGCATCAAATGCGTGTAGTCTTGCCCGCTTCCTCGATGCGCGCGACAGCCAAGAAGTAGGCTCGCGCAATGTGCCAGGGTCACGCAATAGCGATACTTTGACGAGAGGTTCCTCTGCGTTGCGGAGCGCCGCTTCGCCGTAACGCCGCAGAAGATCAGCCGTCATTTTAGGTGACCCATGGGCTGCTCATTCTGCTGCTAGGTAGTTGGCGGGGAGGGCTCGAACCATATGGTGTCCGAGCCCAAGCTATAGCAGGTGGCTGATTCCCAGACATTCGCTTTGCGAAAAGCAGCATATAATCCGGTTGCCCCCGAAACTCGAAATAATTATCGAATTTTCGCAAGCGGGTATCTAAGCAACTGATTTTTAAAGGAAAACGATGGCACGCCCTAGGGGAGTCGAACCCCTCTTCCCAGAATGAAAATCTGGTGTCCTAACCGATAGACGAAGGGCGCTTCCTTCGTGGTGGCGCCCTTATAGTCAGGCACTTTGAATCCCGCAAGCGGCAAAACCAGAAAAAATCACAATGGCGCGATTTTTTCTCTCCCTTGAACCTCCGGCGCCTAGGAAAATCTGTCTATCTTTTTGATATTTCGCCGTTATTTCTATATTCACAAGCTCTTCTCAGCATGTGGAAAGTTTCAGGTGACGCGGCGGGCCATGGCCAAGCGCGCCGCACCTCGCCTCAGGCGCGCACCTCGAAGACCATGTTGAAGGGTGTTTCCGTGGCGCGGCGGAAATGCTTGAAGCCGGCATCGAGGGCGACCTTACGCAGCTTGGTTTCCCCGGCCTGCGCGCCGAGTCCGAGGCCGACCTCCTGAGAGAGCGACGCCGGCGTGCAGATCATCGTCGACGCGCCGTAGTAGACGCGGCCGACCGGATTGAGATTGTCCTTCAGGCAGTCGTGGGCGAAGGGCTCGACGACCATCCAGGTTCCATCGGCCGAGAGCGATTCCTTGACATGCTTGCCGGCACCGACCGGATCCCCCATGTCGTGGAGGCAGTCGAACATGGCGATGAGATCGTAGTTCCCCTCCGGAAAGCCGGCGGCGGGCGCCTGTTGGAATGTGACGCGATCTGAGACGCCGGCCTCCTTGGCGGCAGCCTTCGCCCGCTCGATCGACGGGGCGTGATAGTCGAAGCCAAAGAACGTCGAGGCAGGATAGGCCTTAGCCATCAGGATCGTCGAAGCGCCGTGGCCGCAGCCGACATCAGCGACCTTGGCGCCGGCTTTGAGGCGGGCGTCGACGCCCTGGAGCGCCGGAATCCACTCAGCAACCAGATTGTTGTTGTAGCCGGTCCGGAAGAAACGCTCCGTGCCGCGGAACAGGCAGGCGCTGTGTTCGTGCCATCCCACACCCTTGCCGGTCCGGAAGGCGTCAGCCACCTTCGGTTCGTCCGTCCACATGGCCTGCACGACCTGAAAGGCGCCAGCAAAGAAGGCTGGGCTGTCCTCCTCGGCAAAGACCATGGCCTGCTCTGGCGTCAGATGAAAGCGATCGCTCTTCTCGTCATAGCTGACGTAGTCGGCAGCTGCGAGGGCGGACAGCCACTCCCTGATATAACGTTCCTTGATACCTGTTTTTTTCGACAGTTCGGAAGAGTTGCGCGGCTTGCCGTCGGCCATGGCCTTGAACAGGCCGAGGTCATCGCCCAGCACCACCAGCGCTCCGGAGACGGCCGCGCCAACATCGCCGATTAACCTGCCGACGAGTGCATCTACTTTCTGCATGTCAGGTTCGCGCATGTCTTCCTCCCTCGGAAGTGCAGGAAAAGCCAGCCCGGCCGGCACTATACCACCGTCGGCGTTTTGCCGCTAAGCAAACGCCTGCTGCATCGCGGGGATGTTATCCCGTCAGCGGAGCTCGACGGTTGCCCGGAACAAATCTAACGTACTGGTTGCACCAATTGTCGCGTTGACAAGAAAATTGGCCAGCCTGATAGTTTGATTGCCCCTGGAGGCCTGGAGGAAAGATCATGATCAAGCAGTTGACTATTCTTGCATCCGTTTCCCTGCTCGGGGCGTTGGCGTTTGCTACGCCGTCCTCGGCGCTGACCATGAAGGAATGCAGCGCGAAGTATAAATCGGCCCAGGCTGACGGCTCTGCGAAGAACATGAAGTGGAACGATTTCCGCAAGGCGCAGTGCGGTCCGGATGCGACGGCCGAACCCGATGTCACCCTCAACAGTGGCGAAGAACCGGACAAGCCGACGATGACGGCGCCCAAGGGCGTGTCGTTCCCGACAGCAATTTCACCGAAATACGCCAAGGAAACGCCCGGAAAGGGCCGGATGCATACCTGCGTCGACGCCTACCATCAGAACAAGGATGCGAACACGCTCAATGGCCTGAAGTGGATCCAGAAGGGCGGCGGCTTCTACAGCCTCTGCAATGCCAAGCTGAAGACCTGATCGCTCTCAGGCTCGCCTCGAAAGGCCCCGTCATCGGGGCCTTTTGTTTGTGATGTTATGGCGCCGCGTGTGAACCGCCAGAAGTGCCCCGAAACGAAAAGGCCGCCGGAAAAATCCGACGGCCTTGAATTTGTTGTTCGCCAATCGACCTAGTGCAGGATCTGGCTGAGGAACAGCTTGGTGCGCTCGTGCTGCGGATTGTCGAAGAACTCGGCCGGCGAATTCTGCTCGACGATCTGCCCCTGGTCCATGAAGATGACGCGGTTGGCGACCTGACGCGCGAAGCCCATTTCGTGCGTCACGCAGAGCATCGTCATGCCTTCTTCCGCAAGCCCGACCATGGTCTCCAGAACTTCCTTGATCATTTCTGGGTCGAGCGCCGAGGTCGGTTCATCGAAGAGCATGATCTTCGGGTTCATGCAGAGCGAGCGGGCGATCGCCACGCGCTGCTGCTGACCGCCCGAGAGCTGGCCCGGATACTTGTTGGCCTGTTCCGGGATCTTGACGCGCTTCAGGAAGTGCATGGCGACTTCTTCCGCCTGCTTCTTCGGCATCTTGCGCACCCAGATCGGCGCCAGCGTGCAGTTTTCCAGGATCGTCAGGTGCGGGAAGAGGTTGAAGTGCTGGAAGACCATGCCGACTTCGCGGCGCACTTCGTCGATCTTCTTGAGGTCGTTGGTGAGTTCGACGCCATCGACGATGATCTGGCCCTTCTGGTGTTCTTCCAGACGGTTGATGCAGCGGATCATCGTCGACTTGCCGGAACCCGACGGGCCGGCGATGACGATGCGCTCGCCACGCATAACTTTCAGATTGATGTCGCGCAGAACGTGAAAATCACCGTACCACTTGTTCATGCCGATGATGTCGACGGCAACGTCGGTTGCCGAAACGGTCATCTTCTTTGGTTGAGCCTCAGCCATGTGTTCGTTCCCTTATCTTTTATCGTTTGTGGCCGGTATCGAGATAGCGTTCCATGAAGCCTGAATAGCGCGACATGCCGAAGCAGAACAGCCAAAAGACGAAGCCAGCGAAAATCAGGCCTGTCAAGGGTGTCACCGCGCTCGCCCAGTTGGCGTCCGTGAAGTTGAAACGGACGATACCGAGCAGGTCGAACATGCCGATGATCGACACCAGCGATGTGTCCTTGAACATGCCGATGAATGTATTGACGATGCCCGGGATGACCAGCTTGATCGCCTGCGGCAGGATGATCAGCCGCATTTTCTGCCAGTAGCCGAGCCCGAGCGAGTCGGCCCCTTCGGACTGGCCCTTCGGGATCGCCTGCAGGCCGCCACGGATAACCTCGGCCATGTAGGCGGAGGCGAAGATCGCCACACCGATCAAGGCGCGGAGCAGCTTGTCGATCGTAAAGCCTGTGGGCAGGAACAGCGGAAGCAACACGCTCGCCATGAACAGCACGGTGATCAGCGGTATGCCGCGAATGATCTCGATGAAGCCGACGCAGACCATCTTGATGACAGGCATCTTCGAGCGGCGTCCGAGTGCCAGGATGATGCCGAATGGCAGCGACACGGCGATGCCGACGAAGGAGAGCACCAACGTCACCATCAGGCCGCCCCAGAGCGGCGTATCCACCATTTCGAGCCCGAAGCCGCCATAAAGCAGCCAGAAGGCAAGAAGCGGCAAGACGGCAAACAGCAGAATGGCGTTGGTGCGCTTGAATGGTGCCTTGGGGATCAGCATAGGCACGAGCAGCAGCACAAACAGGATCCCGACGATTGTCGGACGCCAGCGTTCGTCCAGTGGATATCGACCGAAGACGAACTGGTCGAACTTCGCATTGACGAACGCCCAGCAGGCGCCGCTCCAGCCGTCGGGTTGCGTGCCGCCCTGAACGGTGGTTGCACAGAAGGTGCGGTCCGTTCCGGTCCAGACGGCCTGGATGAATAGCCAGTTGATGACGTGCGGCAATGCCCATGCGAGCAAGGCAACGGCCAGAGCCGTCAGGACGACGTCTTTCGGCGTAGCCAGCAGGTTCTTGCGGATCCAGGCCAGAGGCCCGCTTTCGCTACGCGGCGCGGGTTCGGCATCGATGAAATTCGTTCGGACGAACGCTTGGTTGGATGTCGACATCTTATCTCTCCACCAAGGCCATCTTGGCGTTGAACCAGTTCATGAACAGCGATGTGAGGATGCTGATGGCGAGATAGACGACCGCCCAGATGAACACGACTTCAATGGCCTGTCCGGTCTGGTTCAGGATCGTACCGCCGACGGCGACGAGATCCGAAAAGCCAATGGCGATCGCGAGCGACGAGTTCTTCGTCAGATTCAGGTACTGGCTGGTGAGTGGCGGAATGATGATGCGCAAAGCCTGCGGAACCACCACGAGGCGCGTGATACTTGATGGATGCAGGCCCAGTGCGCCGGCGGCCTCGGACTGGCCCTTCGGCACACCGCGAATGCCGGCGCGGACGATTTCGGCAATAAATGCCGCCGTATAGAAGGACAGTGCCAGGAACAACGACATGAATTCCGGGCCGATGACGGAGCCGCCGGTGAGATTGAACTTGCCAGCAACTGGCACATCGAACGAAAGCGGCAGGCCGGACAGCAGGAACACCAGACCGGGCAGGCCGACAATCAGCCCGATGGAAGCCCAGATCGTGTGGAATTGCTTACCGGTTGCGGCCTGACGTCTATGCGCCCAGCGCGCGATTATTGCGGCTGCCACGATACCAACCAGAAATGCCACGCCAACCGCCCACATGCCTTCACCGAAGATCGGCTTCGGGAAGGCGAGCCCGCGATTGTTGAGAAACATGTTCAGTGGCAGGTGCAGCGACTCTCGCGCGCCTGGCAGAACAGCGAGAACGCCCTGATACCAGAAGAAGATGACGAGCAGCGGCGGGATGTTGCGAAATACCTCGACATACACCGTGCAGAGCTTGGCGATCAGCCAGTTGTGCGACAGGCGCCCGATGCCGACGACGAAGCCAATGATCGTGGCCGTAATGATGCCGGTGACCGCGACGAGGATTGTATTCAAAAATCCGACCACAAGGGCTCGGCGATACGTCGCATCGCTCGAATATTCGATCAGCGACTGGCCGATGTCGAAGCCGGCGCGCCCGCTCAGAAACCCGAAGCCGGAGGCCGTGCCGGCGCGGGCGAGGTTTTGAGCCGTGTTATGGGCAATCCACCACACGAAGCCGACGATGAGCGCGACGGTCAGAACTTGGAAGAAAATGCCCCGAATCCTCGGGTCGTAAGCCACCGACCGGAAACTCCAGCCAGTGCTTTGCACATGTGACGTGTGCATAGCCTCTTGCGTCATGCCGAGTCTTATCCCCTATGAGCCCGTTTTCGGGCTTTTCTCTTTATATAGGGAAGGCGGCTGACCGCCTTCCCAAGTCTTGACCAGCCGCTTAGCGGACCGGCGGAGCGTACTGGATGCCGCCCTTGTTCCACAGCGCGTTCAGACCACGCTCGATCTTGAGCGGGCTGCCTTTGCCGACGTTGCGCTCGAAGACTTCGCCGTAGTTTCCGACGCCCTTGATGATGTTATAAGCCCATTCATTGGTGAGCCCGAGGTCGGTGCCGATCTTGGTATCGGTTTCCGTGCCGAGGAAGCGCTTGATGTCAGGATTGGCCGAGTTCTTCATTTCATCGACGTTCGCCTGGGTGATGCCGAACTCTTCGGCATTGATGAGGGCATAGGCCGTCCACGACACGATGTCGAACCACTGATCGTCACCCTGACGAACGGCCGGGGCGAGCGGCTCCTTCGAGATGATTTCCGGAAGGATCATGTGCTCGTCTGGGTTCTTCAGCGTCAGACGCAGCGAGTAGAGGCCGGACTGGTCAGTCGTGTAGACGTCGCAGCGACCAGCGTCATAGGCCGCGTTGACCTCTTCAAGCTTCTCGAAAACGACCGGATTGTACTGGAGGTTGTTGGACTTGAAATAGTCGGCAAGGTTCAGTTCCGTCGTCGTGCCGGACTGGACGCAGATGGCCGCACCGGACAGCTCAAGTGCCGACTTCACGTTCAGGCTCTTGCGGACCATGAAGCCTTGGCCGTCGTAGTAGGTGATCGGGCGGAAGTTGAAGCCTTGCGCGGTGTCGCGGTTGATCGTCCAGGTGGTGTTACGCGACAGAAGGTCGACTTCGCCCGACTTCAGCGCCGGGAAACGGTCCTTGGCCGACAGCGGCGTGTACTTCACCTTGGCCGGGTCGCCGAAGACAGCCGAAGCAACTGCCTTGCAGAAGTCGACGTCGAAGCCGGCCCAGTTGCCGGAAGCGTCAGGTTGCGCGAAACCGAGAAGGCCGGTGTTGACGCCGCACTGAATGAAACCCTTTGCCTTCACGTCTTCGAGCG
This sequence comes from Rhizobium sp. RHZ01, assembly GCF_014851595.1. NCBI lineage: Bacteria > Pseudomonadati > Pseudomonadota > Alphaproteobacteria > Hyphomicrobiales > Rhizobiaceae > Rhizobium > Rhizobium sp. RHZ01. Next base: position 29,635 of record NZ_JACUZZ010000006.1, on the reverse strand, counting down.
TGGTGGCAGAAGCTGCAGAAGCGCCAACTCCGAAAACTGCTGCGCCGATGGCGACCGACAGAAGCTTAATCTTCATTTTTCCCAACCTTTTCCTTTGTCTTATCTTTCTGTGGGAGCGCTCGCGAAGCAGGCAAACCTCCCAGATGACCCGACACCCTCCCGGCGCGAGTTGGTGCTATCACAGTCGCAAATGTCACTATGGTCAAGTGTCGCGATGAAAGATTGCGTGATATTTCGGCAATTCACTAATTGAGGCGCATAAAATGCGCAGATGGCTATCGAAATGGCAGCATCTTGCCAAAAAAACCGCGCAAAACCGCTGATATATCTGAGGAATTTGCATGGCAGGGATGCTGTGCGAGTCCGGGCTACGGGGTTGACCGATCGTTTTACGCGGTCCAAGAGTTTGGCTGCATCCCACCGCCAAAGGCATTTCCGATATGATAGATAAAGAAGGCCTGCTTCAGAACGCCGGCATCAACACGCGCCTTTCCCACCTCGGCAACGATCCGGCCGAATACCACGGTTTCGTCAATCCGCCCGTTGTCCATGCCTCCACGGTCCTCTTTCCAAATGCGAGGACGATGGAGACACGTGGACAGAGGTATACGTATGCAACGCGCGGTACCCCGACGACGGATGCGCTTTGCGAGGCGATCGATGCGCTGGAAGGGTCCGCTGGGACTATCCTCGTGCCCTCGGGCCTTGCAGCTGTTACCGTCCCGTTCCTGGCGTTCCTGTCGGCCGGTGACCATGCGTTGATCGTCGATTCGGTCTATGGACCGACCCGTCATTTCTGCGACACGATGCTGAAGCGTCTCGGTGTAGAAGTAGACTATTACGATCCGCTGGTCGGTGCGGGCATCGAAGCGCTGATCAAGCCGAACACCAAGCTCGTTCATACGGAAGCGCCTGGCTCGAATACCTTCGAAATGCAGGACATTCCGGCGATTGCCGCGGTCGCCCACAAGCAGGGGGCCGTGGTAACGATGGATAACACCTGGGCGACGCCTGTTTATTTCAGGCCGCTCGACTTCGGTGTCGATGTCTCGATTCACGCCGCCACCAAATACCCGTCCGGGCACTCGGACATCCTGATGGGAACAGTCTCGGCAAACGCCAATTACTGGCCGCAGCTGCACGAAGCGAACATTACGCTCGGCATTTGCGGAGCGCCTGACGACGCCTATCAGATCCTGCGTGGATTGCGGACCATGGGCGTGCGCCTGGAGCGACACTATGAAAGTGCGCTCACGATCGCCAAATGGCTGGAGGGCAGGGAGGACGTCGCCAAGGTGCTGCATCCGGCGCTGCCGAGCTTCCCATCGCACGAATTGTGGAAGCGCGATTTCAAGGGCGCGAGCGGCATCTTCTCTTTCGTGCTTGCCGTGGACGCGCCGGAAAAATTCAAGGCCAAGGCGCACGCCTTCCTCGACGCGCTGCAAATCTTCGGCCTGGGTTGGTCATGGGGTGGGTTCGAGAGCCTCGCGCTTCACGTCAACCTGAGCGATCGCCGTATCTGCAAGGCGCCCGCCGAGGGGCCGGTCATCCGTCTGCAGATCGGGCTTGAGGATGTCGTCGATATCAAGGCCGATATCGAGCGCGGTTTCGCCGCGGCAAAAGCCGTCTGATCAAGTGCCGGCGCGGTAGCCGTAAATCCAGTCGAGATCCGCCGCGAGACTTTGCGGCGGCCGCAGCGCCAGAACGATGTCCCGGCCGATGCGCATCGGTCCGCGGGCGTGATAGGCAAACTGGTTGAATGCACCGCGCTGGCGCAGCCGCGCAATCCGCGGCGTGCGATGCGCTTCGAACAACCGCAGGGCTTCGGCGACGGGATGCGACGGGGCGAACAGCGCAAGCTCATAAGCGTCTTCGATTGCCATTGCGGCACCCTGCGCCGCGAAAGGCATCATTGCGTGTGCGGCGTCGCCGATGAGGACGCAGTTGTGGCCGTCGTGCCAACGCCCGTTCGTCGTTTCGTACAAGGGCCAGAAGGTGACGTCGCCTGTCTTGGCGAATAGTTCGACGATCGCAGGATGCCACCGAGAAAAACGCGACAGCAGTTGCTGACGCTGGGCATCCGTCGGCTGGTTGGTCCAGTCGTGCGATGCGGCATTGCCGGCGGTGATCGCCACCATATTGAAACGGTTGGCTTCCCTGAGCGGATAACAGACGAGATGCGCTGAGGGACCAAGGATGGCAGAGACGCTCGTCCGTTCAAGAAAGGCGGGCGCATTTGCGGCGTCAACGGTGAAACGGTAGGCGATGTTGCCGGAGAACCGCGGCGAGGGGCTGCCTTCGATGCTTTCCCGAACCTGCGACCAGACGCCGTCGGCGCCAATCAGAAGGTCTGCTTGGCGGTCTGACAATGGCCGGCCCTTGATCTGCGCGCCTAGATGTATCTGGCAGAGCGGCTCGTTGGCGACGGCGTCGAGCAGGGTTTGCTGCAGCGTGGAGCGATGCAGGACGCCGTAGGGAGCACCCCAGCGGGCGCGTGCAAAGCTCCCGGCGGGAACGGCTGCCAGCCGGCGCAGTGAGGTTCCGGATATCAGCTGGATGGAGTCCGGCTCGAGCCAGGCGTCGGTCAGGCGCGCGAGTACTCCCAACTCGGCCAGAATGCGTGACGCATTGGGCGAAATCTGCAGACCGGCGCCGACCTCGGTCAGTTCCGGCGCCTGCTCGAAAATCTCGGAACTGATGCCGCGCCGTGCCAAAGCAAGTGCAGCTGTAAGGCCCGCTATGCCCGCGCCAACGATGGCGGCATGTTTAGCCGGCATAGGCTTTCCGATCTCGAAATGGGTGTCAGGCGGCCTTGACGTGGAAGACGCAGCCAGCCGGATTGGTCTGGGTTGCCTTCAGCGCACCATTGAAACGGTAGAGGGTCGAGCAGTAGGAGCAGACCTTCTCGTTCTCATCGCCCATGTCGATGAAGATGTGGGGATGATCGAACGGAACGGAGGCACCGGTGCACATGAACTCTTTCACGCCGACTTCGATAACGCGGTGTCCGCCGTCGTTCTGGAAGTGGGGAATGTTGTGGCCGGCCATGTCTGTCTCCGAATGCTTTGTAACGTGCGCGGACCTTATAGTCCTTCACCGCAAATGTGTAGAGCCAAAGAGCGCTCGGACGCACAGTTTTTGCACCTGCGAGGGTTTCAGTTCTCTGGCCTATAAAATATGGTCCGGCAAAAAGGACAGTCCGATGAACTTGAATACGCCCGCTTTTTCCAGCTTGACACATGATGGGCTGAAGCTTGCCTTCTTCGATGAAGGCGATCCGGGCGGCGCTCCCGTGCTGTTGATCCACGGTTTCGCTTCCAGCGCCAACGTCAACTGGGTTAATCCCGGCTGGCTGAAGACCCTGGGCGACGAGGGCTACCGAGTCATAGCTATCGACAACCGCGGACACGGTGCAAGCGACAAGCCAAGGGATGCCGAGGCCTACCGTCCCTGGCACATGGCAAGCGATGCGATTGCGCTCCTTGATCACCTTGGGATTCCGGAAGCCAACCTGATGGGCTACTCGATGGGAGCCCGCATTTCCGTTTTTGCGGCACTTGCCCACCCCGACCGGGTCCGCTCGCTGGTCCTCGGCGGTCTTGGGATCGGCATGACGGATGGTGTCGGCGATTGGGATCCGATTGCTGATGCCTTGCTGGCTCCGTCGCTCGACGATGTCTCTCATGATCGCGGACGCATGTTCCGGGCCTTCGCCGACCAGACGAAGAGTGACCGTGACGCACTCGCCGCCTGTATCAAGGGATCTCGCGACCTCGTGGCACGCTCCGACATGGCGAAAATCGAGGCGCCGACCTTGATCGGCGTTGGAACGAAGGACGACATTGCAGGTTCAGCCCAGGAACTGGCTGCGCTGATGCCGCATGCCCAGGCGCTTGATATTCCCGGCCGCGATCACATGCTGGCCGTCGGAGACCGCGTTTTTAAGAAGGCGGCGCTGGAGTTTTATGCCAAAGTCGCCGGATAGTGACTTGCCTCCATGCCGGTGCTGCGGGACAAAGGATTCCCCAAGTACCCATTTATGTTAACAGGTTTTTGCCCTATATAGAGCCGAGCCTACGCATACGAGGAGACCTTTCATGGTCGCAAAGACAGACATTCGCTCTCTTGAGACTGGCAATCCTCTCAAGGTGATGGATCCGATCTGGGACAGCCTGCGCGAGGAAGCGCGTGTTGCCGCGGAAAACGATCCGGTGCTGGCCGCATTTCTCTATTCGACCGTGCTGAATTATCGGTCGCTCGAAGAGTGCGTGATCTACCGCATCTGTGAACGTCTCGATCATCCGGACATGCAAGCGATCCTGCTGCGCCAGACCTTCGATCAGATGCTGGAGGATTGGCCGGAGTGGAGCGCGATCCTGCGGGTCGACATTCAGGCGATCTACGACCGCGACCCCGCATGCCTGCGTTTCATGGAAGCCGTGCTCTATTTCAAGGGATTCCACGCGCTGCAGACGCACCGCCTAGCGCATTGGTTGCTGAACCGCGGCCGCCGCGATCTGGCGCTCTATCTGCAGAGCAGATCCTCGAGCGTGTTCCAGACCGACATCAATCCCGCAGCGCGTATCGGCAGGGGCATTTTCCTTGACCATGCCACCGGGTTGGTCGTCGGCGAAACCGCTGTGATCGGCGACAACGTGTCGATCCTGCATGGTGTCACCCTTGGCGGCACCGGCAAGGAAGGCTCGGATCGGCATCCGAAGATCGGCAGCGGTGTCCTGATCGGCGCCGGCGCCAAGATTCTTGGCAACATCGAGGTTGGCTATTGTTCGCGCATTGCCGCTGGCTCTGTCGTGCTGAAGGCGGTACCGCCGAAGACGACTGTGGCGGGCGTGCCGGCCAAAGTGGTCGGAGAAGCCGGGTGTTCGGAACCGTCGCGAATAATGGATCAGGTGATCGGCGCGGATATCTGAGCCGCTTACCGTCTTAACAGTACGACATATCGGCGGGGATAGCGTTCGCGCGTCTGTCCCCGCGCCTTTACAGCGCCGTCTTTCCCATGCAAGAAGCGGCCAACCGAGACCGCTCAGGAGATGCAGTGTGAAGCCCGAAGAAATCAAGAAGCTCGACGCCTATTTCAAGCGCACGTTCAACCCGCAGGTGATCGTCAAGGCACGCCCGCGAAAGAACGATTCCGCGGAAGTCTATCTCGGCGAAGAATTTCTGGGTGTCGTCTATATCGATGACGAGGACGGCGACCGCTCCTATAATTTCTCGATGGCAATCCTCGACGTTGATCTTTGATTTGTGATTGACGGGCGGCCTCGCCGCCCGTCTGCCATGTCGCGCCCGCGAGCGGCTTGCTTCTCAAGGCAAGTCGCTTGATCGATCTGCAGCGCGGCTCAGGCCTTGATCCCGCAAACCTCCGATTGTTTCTTTTCGCAGGGCAATCTTTAGCGGAAAAATAGGCTGCCTTCTCTGGACCACTCCGTCGAATGCTCCATCTCCTCTTCTGAGCATGTGCTCTGGCGCTAAGGAGGGATGCTGAGAATGGGTATTTTCGACAAGATCAAGCACGCGATTTTTGGTGAAGCCGTGGCCGCTCCGGTCACACCGTCCGCGGCACCCACGCCACCGCCGACCGCAGCAGCGCCAAGCGCCGCGCCCGCAGCCCCATCGCAGCCGACTCCGGCCACCGCGTCGCCCGCCGCAGCTGCGATCGATATCGTGCCGCTGCTCGATGCCGCTGTGAAGAAGAGCGGACAGAAGCTGGATTGGCGCCGTTCGATCGTCGATCTTATGAAGGCTGTCGGTATGGACGCGAGCCTTGCGGAGCGCAAGGAACTTGCGGCAGAGCTTGGCTTTACCGGCGATCCGCACGACACCGCCACCATGAACATGTTCCTGCACAAGGCATTGATGAAACGGCTTGCCGAGAATGGCGGAAAAGTTCCGGCAGACCTCCTTGATTGACGGCTCAATGCTGGCGGCGCCGCACCGAAATTCTTCGAAAGCTCTTGGTTGCGGCGCTCCTGATATATTTTAGCAAAATCAACTATTGGAGAGGGTGTCGTTGTGTCTTGCCCGAAGAAAACAGGGTGGATGCAAGTGAAGGTTGTTTTGCAATGCACAATCGTGCTTGACTATTTGTGCGTTGCAGCTACGCTTCATCCTGCTTGCAAAGGCCAAGGAGGATGATGGTCATGTTGAATTTCGATGACGCCAACCGGAAGAGCAAGGAAGCCATGGATACCATGCTGAAAAGCTATTCGGACACAGCCAAGGGCTTCCAGGCGATTGCCGCTGAAGCCGTGGAGTATTCCAAGAAGTCCTTTCAGGACACGGTCACACATTTTGAAAGTCTTTCCGGAGCGCGCAGCTTTGAAGCTGCCTTCGAGTTGCAGACCAACTATGTGAAAAGCGCATACGAGAACTTCGTGAGCGAGGCGACCAAGCTCGGCGAAATGTATTCCGATCTCGCCAAAAGCGCTTACAAACCATACGAAGCGCCTGTTGCTGCAGCGACCGCGAAGGCGACGAAAGCAGCCACAGTTGTCACGCCCGCAGCGGCATAACGATAGGCGGCAATCGCCGCATAGCCCTTGAAAATCGAGGACCGGCTACGCATCTGCGGCCGGTCTTTTCTTTTTTCGCGACGTCCGTCATCTGCTTTCGCCAGTTTCTGTGTCTTTGCGTCGGCACCGGCCGAAATGTGATTGCAGTGTGAAACGAGGGGCTTAAAATCGCGCAAGGATGGACTAAGTTAGTAGTTCGAATATTCGGTGGGCAATCACGCCTCCCAGGCCCACCGGAATGATCGAGGAATGATAGAAAATGATCGCCAAGCCGATCCGGATGCAAAACGACAGCGAAAGGAACGGGGACAACGGAAATCGCGGAACCTCGGTCATCACGCGCACGAAGCCAAAGACCAAGAAGCCCAATCTCTACCGCGTGCTGCTCCTGAATGACGATTACACACCCATGGAATTTGTCATTCATATCCTCGAGCGTTTTTTTCAGAAGGATCGTGAAAGTGCCACTCGCATCATGCTCCACGTCCACAATCACGGCGTCGGTGAATGCGGGATATTTACATACGAGGTGGCGGAGACGAAGGTGAGCCAGGTGATGGACTTCGCCCGACAGCACCAGCATCCGCTGCAATGCGTCATGGAAAAGAAGTGAGGATCTGAACGTGCCAACATTTTCGCCTAGTCTTGAGAAGGCGCTCCATCAGGCACTGACCTTTGCCAACGAGCGGCATCATGAATATGCCACGCTCGAGCATTTGCTGCTCGCCCTGATCGACGATGCCGATGCGGCCGCGGTCATGGGTGCCTGCAATGTCGACCTCGACGCGCTGCGCAAAACGCTTGTTGAATATGTCGATAACGAACTTTCCAATTTGGTCACTGGCTATGACGAGGATTCCAAGCCGACATCAGGCTTCCAGCGTGTCATCCAGCGAGCGGTGATCCATGTGCAGTCTTCCGGTCGCGAAGAGGTTACGGGGGCAAACGTCCTTGTTGCCATTTTCGCCGAGCGCGAGAGCCATGCTGCCTACTTCCTGCAGGAGCAGGAAATGACCCGCTACGACGCCGTCAACTATATCTCGCACGGGATCGGCAAGCGGCCGGGCTCGTCCGAGTCCCGTCCGCCGCGTGGCGCGGACGACGGCGAGTCCGAGAGCAAGCCGGCTTCTCGCAACAGCGGTGATCAGGAGGAGGGCGGTCCGAAGAAACAGCAGGACGCCCTGAAGGCCTACTGCGTGAACCTCAACGAGAAAGCCAAAAGCGGCAAGATCGATCCGCTCATCGGCCGCCAGGCTGAAGTCAACCGCACCATCCAGGTTCTGTGCCGTCGCTCGAAGAATAACCCGCTCTACGTCGGTGATCCCGGCGTCGGCAAGACGGCGATTGCCGAAGGCCTTGCCAAGCGCATCGTCGAGGGCAAGGTGCCGGAAGCGCTTGCTGATGCCACCATCTTCTCGCTGGATATGGGCACGCTGCTGGCCGGCACACGCTATCGCGGCGATTTCGAGGAGCGCCTGAAGCAGGTCGTCAAGGAACTGGAAGAATATCCGGGCGCCGTGCTGTTCATCGACGAGATCCACACCGTCATCGGGGCGGGTGCGACGTCGGGCGGCGCGATGGATGCATCGAACCTGTTGAAGCCGGCTCTGTCCTCGGGCGCGATCCGCTGCATCGGTTCGACCACCTATAAGGAATACCGCCAGTTTTTCGAGAAGGACCGTGCCCTGGTTCGTCGTTTCCAGAAGATCGACGTCAATGAACCGTCGATCGACGATGCGATCGAGATCATGAAGGGCCTGAAGCCTTACTTCGAGGAATATCATCACCTGCGTTATTCGAACGAAGCGATCAAGACCGCCGTCGAGCTGTCCGCCCGTTACATTTCGGACCGCAAGCTGCCTGACAAGGCAATCGATGTGATCGATGAGACTGGTGCTGCTCAGATGCTGCTGCCGCCGTCCAAGCGCCGCAAGCTGATCACCGAGAAGGAGATCGAAGCGACGGTCGCGACGATGGCGCGCATCCCGCCGAAGACGGTGTCGAAGGACGACGAAGCCGTTCTTGCCAATCTCGAGCAGGAACTGCGCTCGGTCGTCTACGGCCAGGACAATGCGATCGAAGCGTTGTCGACGTCGATCAAGCTCGCCCGCGCGGGCCTGCGTGAACCGAACAAGCCGATTGGCTCCTACGTCTTTTCCGGCCCGACAGGCGTCGGCAAGACCGAGGTTGCAAAGCAGCTGGCGTCGTCTTTGGGTGTTGAGCTTCTGCGCTTCGACATGTCCGAGTACATGGAGCGGCACACGGTATCGCGCCTGCTCGGTGCACCTCCCGGCTATGTCGGCTTCGACCAGGGCGGTCTCCTGACCGATGGCGTTGACCAGCATCCGCATTGCGTTGTGCTGCTCGATGAGATCGAGAAGGCGCATCCCGACATCTACAACATCCTGTTGCAGGTGATGGACCACGGCGCGCTGACGGACCACAACGGCAAGAAGATCGACTTCCGCAACGTCATCCTGATCATGACGACCAACGCGGGCGCATCGGAGATGGCCAAGGCCGCGATTGGCTTCGGCTCGTCCAAGCGGACAGGCGAAGACGAAGAGGCGCTGACCCGCCTGTTCACGCCCGAGTTCCGCAACCGCCTCGACGCGATCATCCCGTTCGCGGCGCTGCCGACGGAAGTCATCTACAAGGTCGTGCAGAAGTTCATCATGCAGCTCGAAGCACAGCTTTCCGAACGGAACGTCACCTTCGATCTGCACAAGGACGCCATCGCCTGGCTGGCCGAGAAGGGTTACGACGACAAGATGGGTGCTCGCCCGCTTGCCCGCGTCATCCAGGACGTCATCAAGAAGCCGCTTGCCAACGAGATCCTCTTCGGCAAGCTACGCAAGGGCGGCGTCGTCAACGTCACGGTCGGTCCGAAGGAAGATGGCAAGCCCGGCATCATCCTCGAAGCTGTGTCGGACAGCGCCCCGATCAAGCCGAAGCCGGAAGCCGAAGTCGTCCATTCCGAGGCCGATGATGAGGATGACGGCGAGTTGAAGACGAAGGCCCGCCCGAAAAAGGCAACGGCCAAGAAGGCGAAGGCAGCAGCCGAACCGGTAATCAAGAGCTTGCCCAAGAAGGGAAGTGCGGTTCCGAGGGTTCCGAAGAAGTAAACTGAGCAAAAGGCGGCCGAAGGCCGCCTTTTCTTTTTCGCACTAGCGGTTGCTTAGACGATTCTTAAGTGAACCGGCTTTATATCGGCTCCAGCAAGGAGCCTTACGATGGTGTTTCTGCCGGCTGAACGTTTCATTGTTTTCATCATCACGACCTTGGCACTTCTTGATGCCTGCCTGTTGTTGTTGAAGGGCGTTGGAATAGACTTTGTAGGATATGCGAGCCTCATTGCTTGCGGCGCGTTCCTGGTTGCCCTTGGTCAATTTTATCGGCGTGTCCGCCACAATGACCGGATCGCGGCAGCGGCGACCGCTGCGGGTCTCTTCGTGCTCTTCACGATTGCCGGTTCTATCTTCAACTATCTGTTGTTGCCTTCCTACTTCGCGCAGATTGACGGCACGCTAACGCAGATCGACGGCATGCTTGGGTATTCCTGGCCCGCTATCGTCGAATGGGCTGCGCGCCATCCGTTGGTTGGTCTCGTGTTGTACGCGGTCTACACGAGTTCGCTGATGCAGCTGTTAGGCGTGATTCTGGTTCTTGGTTTTTCTGGAAGAACAACGAGACTGCAGCATTTTCTGCTGACGGGAGTTATCGGGGCGCTGCTGGCAATCATGTTCTGGTTTTTCTTGCCGTCGATCGGTCCCTCTGCATTCCAGCGGCTCCCTCGGCAGGTCCTCGAGGCAATGCCGCTGGCTGTTAGTCCCGCCTATGGAACGGAACTCGGCCGCGTGTTGCGCGAAGGAAGCACTCATCTGACGCCAGCCAATGTGCTCGGCCTGATCGCATTCCCTTCCTTCCACATGGTCATGGCGTGCATGTCGGTCTGCTTCCTTGCCCGTATCCGGTTCGTCTTCGTTCCAGCGGCCATCCTGAATGCGCTGATGATGCCCGCAATTCTCGTACACGGAGGGCATCATCTGGTCGATCTTGTCGGCGGTGGTGTGACCTTTGCTATCGCCTATGCACTGGCGCGATCTCTACTTGAGAAGGCGACGCCGGCGGATGCGCAAAATTCAACAATACGGCTGGCGGACTAGAGCTCAGCCTTAATCTTCTCCGCGTTCGCCGCGAGTACGGCATTGTCTTCCATCTGCCCGGAATGCGGACGCAGGGCCGTACCTTCAAAACGCGGGATTATGTGGAAGTGCAGGTGAAAGACGGTCTGGCCGGCGGCTGGTTCGTTGAACTGGCAGACGAAGACGCCGTCGGCGTCGAAGGCTTCCTTGACGGCATTGGCGATCTTCTGGACGACGGGGATGGTCTTGGCGAGAACGGTCGGGTCCGCATCGAGCAGGTTGCGTGACGCCGCCTTGGGAAGGACAAGCACATGGCCCGGAGCCTGCGGCATCACGTCCATGAAGGCGATCGTGTCGCTGTCTTCGTAAATGCGGTGCGAGGGAATTTCGCCACGCAGGATCTTGGCGAAAATGTTGTTGCTGTCGTAGGCGGCGCTGGTCATACCAACTCTCCTCGTTGCTGCTGTGATCGCGTAGCGCGGCAGGGGCGAAAGCGTCAATCCTCCTGCTGGCGCTCGCCCTTTCGAAACGGGCTGTGCTCCGTCAGGATCTCGTTCATGTGCTCTACGTCGTCACGCTCGCGCTCGAGATAGTCGGCTATAGCCCGCCGCAACCCAGCATGAGCAACATAATGCGCGGAGTGAGTTGTCACCGGCAGGTAACCTCGTGCCAGCTTGTGCTCGCCCTGGGCGCCGGCTTCCACCCGTTTGAGGCCTTTCGCCAATGCAAAGTCGACTGCCTGATGATAGCAGACTTCGAAATGCAGGAACGGATGGTCCTCGATGCAGCCCCAATGACGGCCATAAAGCGTATCGCCGCCGATGAAGTTGATCGCGCCGGCAATATAGCGACCGTCACGCTTTGCCATGACGAGCAGGATGTCATCGGGCATGCGCTCGCCGATCAGCGAGTAGAATTTGCGCGTCAGGTAAGGCCGGCCCCATTTTCGGCCGCCCGTGTCCATATAGAATTCGAAGAACTGGTCCCAGATCCGTTCTGTCAGATCGCGACCGGTCAGCCAATCAATTTCAATGCCGTGTTCGAGTGCGGTGCGGCGTTCCTTGCGAAGTGCTTTGCGCTTGCGCGACGCGAGCGTTTCCAGAAACTCCTCGTGATTGGCGTAGCCTTCGTTGATGAAGTGGAACTGCTGATCCGTCCTGTGCAGGTAGTCCTCACCTTCGAAGATGCCGATCTCGTCTTCGGGCACGAATGTGATGTGGGCGGAAGAGACGCCAAGCCGGCGCACGACCTCCTTGAGGCTCTCGGCAATGGCGTGCTGGATCGGCAGGCGCTGCAGACCTTCGGCGACAAGCAGGCGCGGGCCGGTCGCAGGGGTAAAGGGGATGGAGCATTGCAGCTTCGGATAGTAGCGTCCGCCGGCTCGTTCGAAAGCATCGGCCCAGCCGTGGTCGAAAACATATTCTCCCTGGCTGTGGTTCTTGAGATAACCGGGCAGGGCGCCGATGAGTTCGCCTTTGTCGGTTTCCAATAGAAGATGATGACCCATCCAGCCGGTTTGTGCGGTCGCCGATCCTGATTCCTCCAGCGAGGACAGGAAAGCATGCGACACGAACGGATTGTAGGCGAGAACGCTGCTTTTGCGGGAGGCCCCGGAAAGCTGAGACCAGCTCTCCGGGGAAATCGCGGTGAAAGACCGCTCGATGCGGATTGAAAGTTCGTCTGTCATGGAGCGAATGCGAGACCGTTTGGGAGGAGAATAGGGCTCACCAACAGTCTGAGCATGATCTTGTCCAAAAAGCGAGCGTCAAACCGAAACGCGCGGATCGAATCCTTCGAACGTCATCTGATCGGCATTCTCGAAGGTATGCTTTCGCCCCTTTTCGTCGCGGACGGTCCAGGTGATGACAACCATGCCCTTTTCGCGCTGGGCGGTTATGAACGGGTTCGGCAGGTCGGCGACGAAATAGGAAATGAAGTCAAGGCCGAGTTTCATCGCCTTTTCATGCACTTCGAATTCTTCCGGCTTGTTGCCGCCTGCCGTCAGCCCGAGAGGATAGGGGGCATTGAGCGCCTTCAGATCGCGAAGCAGCCAGTGGTCGAAGCTCATGAGGGCGACCTTGCCTTCATAGCCCTCAAGCACTTCGAGAACTGCTTCGGCAAAGCCCTCGTCATCGGCCTCGCGGCCTTTCAGCTCGATGACCAAGGGAACCTGACCCTTGACGAGATCGAGCAGCTGCCGCAGCGTCGGGATCTTGTCGGTCGTCCCGCCGACGGAGATGAGACCGAGCTCCTTGGACGTGCGTTCGCGCACGCCTCCCTTCAGATTGCACAGACGCTCCAAATCCTCGTCATGGAAGACAACAGGAACGCCGTCGGACGCATAATGCAGATCGCACTCGATCGCGAATCCTGCATCGACTGCGCGCGTGAAGGCGGAGAGTGTGTTTTCCCAGACCGTCTTGTTGAGGTCATGATAGCCACGATGGGCGACCGGTTGCTCCTTGAGCCATGCTGCTGAGGTCATCAGGCAATTTCCACGATCGCATCGATTTCGACAGCGGCGTTCATCGGCAACGCGGCCATGCCGACGGCGGCGCGCGCATGCTTTCCGGCCTCGCCAAGCACGCCTGCAATCAGGTTGGAGGCGCCATTGATGACGAGGTGCTGTTCGACGAAATCAGGAGTGGAGGCCACGAAGCCGTTGAGCTTGATGACGCGCTTGATGCGACCGAGATCGCCGCCGAGGGCAGCGCTTGCTTGGGCGATGATGTTGATGGCGCAGAGTTCCGCGGCGCGCTGGCCGGTTGCGACGTCTACATTCTTGCCCAGGTGACCGAGAACAGCAATCTTTCCGCCCTCGAGCGGCAGCTGTCCGGAGATATAGAGAAGGTTCCCGCTGATGACGTAGGGGACGTAGTTGGCGGCCGGTGCAGCAGCCTCAGGCAGGGATATCCCCATTTCTTTCAGGCGTGCAGCGATTTGATCGGGCATTTTCCTCTCCGCTTTTATTGTCAATAGTTCTAAAATTATGCATCAAGGCTTGGAATCTGCTTTGTGACATTTTCGAGCCTCGATTTGGCCGAAAGCGTTCTTATAACATTGCAGGCGAGTCCAACAGGAGATTGTCAATGTTCCGATCGAGTCTTGCCGCACTTCTTCTGGCGAGCGTTTCGACGACCGTCCATGCGGCCGCGCCGGTAACGAGTGCGGCGATCGCGACTGGCCTCGTTGCTCACCGGGCGGTCTACGATCTGGAATTGAAGGATGCCTCCGAGCGCTCCGGCATTTCGGGCATGTCGGGCCGCATGGTTTATGAGTTCGACGGCAATTACTGCACGGGCTTCACCACTAACTTCCGTTTCGTTACCCAGATCGATACGGGCGATGCCGTCCGCGTCAGCGACCAGCAAACAAAGACCTTCGAGAACCTCAAGGACCGCCGGTTCACCTTCGACACCAAATCCTTCACCGACGACCAGCTCGACAAGGAGGTTAACGGTGCCGCGCAGGACCAGGCTGAAGGTGTCAAGGTTGCCTTGACCCAGCCGACCAGCAAGGAGTTGCAGCTGGCGGCAAGCCGGTTCCCAACGGAACATATGCTGGACGTGATCCAGAACGCCAAGGCTGGCAAGCGCCTGTTCGAGGCGCGCGTCTTTGACGGCTCGGACGATGGAGACAAGGCGTTGGTGACGACGACGGTGGTCGGAAAGCAGGTGGCGCCCGCAACCGACGAGGCCGATGCGGGCAACGCTGGCGCCTTCTCGAAGGCAGCCTTCTGGCCGGTCACGATCTCGTATTTCAACGAGAATACGAGGACGGACGCTTTGCCGGTCTACCGTATGTCGTTCAAGCTCTATGAAAATGGCATCACGCGTGATCTGACGATGGACTATGGCGATTTTGTTTTGAGCGGCAGGCTTGCGAAGCTCGAACTGCTCGACAGCAAATCGGCTGCCTGCAAATAACCGGAATGTAGCAAGTGCAACAAGCAGGACATCCCTACCTAAACTCGCACTTCATGAACTTTGTCGCGGGCTGAAGGTTTGATTTCCCAGCTTGAACGGGCCCGCTCAGTCTGAAACAGGCGCCCTTTGAACAACCTCTAGAACGTCACGCGTCCGTGTGGCGCGTGAGCCCCATGTGACATCGAATTCTTGGCCCGGCGATCGCATCGCGGCGTTCGCTGCCTCCAAACTAGAGAATTCATAGAAGGCAGTGTGCTTCGAGGGATTGGTTCGGCTCCAAGCGCGCCACGCGTGGAGTGCCCCAAAAGCGCGTACTGCGTCTGGCATATGGCGATCATACCAATCGTCGAAAGGCGCTCGGTCCGCTTCGTTGGGAATATCAGCCTGCACTATTAAAAGCGCTAGAGTGGACATTTTCCGTCCCTTCTCAGATCGCGCATGACAGGGCGCTCGCCGCTAAGCATATAGGAGATCCGCACGGTTCGCGACAACGCTCTGTCGCATTGCCTCCGAACCTTCGACGAACGCTTGGACACGGCTTTGAGCAGCAATTTTTATGGCATCCGCTGTCTAGTTTCGCAAAGAACCGTCACGAATGCGCACGCCGACGATTGTCGCTAAGTAAACCCTCTCTATGCTAGTAATTCGAAAGGCGTGCTGATTTGGGCGCTAGAGTCGGATTGGAGTGAGAATCTTGACGATGCGGCATGGTGTTTTGAGTGGTGGACTCTATGGTATTTCAACGGGACTGGTTGCGCTGACGTTGTTCGTGAGCCCTCCGGCCCTCGCTGCAGATTGCGGCAGCACGCCGGCGGCAGGAGTTAATTGGAGTGAATGCACCAAGAGGAATCTCATGTTGCAAGGGAGCGACTTCCAGGGTGCCAACCTGGGAGATGCCGATCTCAGCCTGACCAATCTCAGCCACACCAACCTGACCGGAACGAATTTCGAGAAGGCAACACTGGTGCGGGCATGGCTTACGGGAGCGCAGGCCGGCAAGGCGAACTTCTCGAAAATCGAGGCCTATCGATCCGGCTTCGAGAACGTTTTCGCAGAAGGAGCGTCGTTCGCCGGCGCGGAACTCCAACGCTCCAATTTCAATGGTGCAAAGCTCAGTGGTGCGAATTTTGAAAAGGCCGAACTTGGCCGCGCAAGTTTTGACAGAGCCGTTCTAACGGGCGCACGGTTCTCGCTCGCCAATCTATCTCGCGCTGACCTCAGCGAGGCAACATTTGAAGGACCGGTGGCGTTCGATCGCGCCTTCATGTTTCTGACGCGGATCGAAGGGCTTGATTTGTCTGCCGCGACTGGTCTCGAGCAGGCTCAGGTCGATCTTGCCTGCGGGGATGCCAAGACCAAGTTGCCCGCCGGTCTCTCCGCGCCGACAAGCTGGCCCTGCGAGTCCGATTGACGCTTGGCGCGGTGGTGGACGCCAAGGGCCTGCCGGCCCATCCTCTCCACCCCACGCTGGCTGCCGGCTCCGAATGTCGCTTTTTTCGCAGGAAGCCTTGATTTTCTGCGGAAGGGAGGGTAAGGCCACCCGCATTCCACACGTAAGGCATGGGATGGTCCGGGAGAAATCCGGATTGTTCCGCCCGGTGGCATCCTCGAAGAGGGTGCTGTTAGCCTTGCGGAGGTTCAACCGGAAAAGGATTACAAGGCATGGCATTGCCCGATTTTTCTATGCGCCAGCTCCTCGAAGCAGGCGTCCACTTCGGCCACCAGACTCACCGCTGGAACCCGAAGATGAAGCCGTACATTTTCGGCGATCGTAACAACATCCACATCATCGACTTGGCTCAGACCGTTCCGATGCTGTCGCGCGCCCTGCAGGTTGTCTCCGACACCGTTGCTCGTGGCGGCCGCGTTCTCTTCGTCGGCACCAAGCGCCAGGCTTCCGAGCTGATCGCTGACTCGGCCAAGCGTTCCGCTCAGTACTATGTCAACTCGCGTTGGCTCGGCGGTATGATGACCAACTGGAAGACGATCTCCAACTCGATCCAGCGCCTGCGCAAGCTCGACGAAATCCTGTCTTCGGAACAGTCCGGCTACAACAAGAAAGAGCGCCTGAACCTCGAGCGCGAGCGCGAAAAGCTCGACAAGGCTCTCGGTGGTATCAAGGATATGGGCGGCACGCCGGACCTGATGTTCATCATCGACACCAACAAGGAAAAGATCGCGATCGACGAAGCCAAGCGCCTCGGCATCCCGGTTGTCGCAATCATCGACTCGAACTGCGATCCTGATCTGATCGACTATCCGATCCCGGGCAACGACGACGCCTCGCGCGCCATCGCTCTCTACTGCGACCTGATCGCACGCGCTGCCATCGACGGTATCGCTCGCCAGCAGAGCTCGTCGGGCCGCGATCTCGGCGCATCGATCGAAGCTCCGGTTGAGCCGGCGCTCGAAGGCGAAGCCGAAGCCTGATAAAAGAAGCAGTCGGGCTGGATGGCCCGTCATGCTTTCCAGAGATTGGGAAAAGGCCGCTCGCGACTTTCTAAAGTTCGGCGGCCTTGACCGTTTCAGGCGAGGGCGATCAGTCTCTCGCCATTTGAGTTTCGTATGAGGCGTCTTTCATCACGCTGTCATACATACAGGTACATTTCGTGCCTCAATCCGGTGTTGCACCGCCTTTGCGGGCCACCGTTTGAACCGACAAGAGGAAGCTTATGACCGAGATTACGGCTGCACTGGTGAAGGAACTGCGCGAGAAGTCCGGCGCAGGAATGATGGACTGCAAGAAGGCGCTGCTCGAAAACAACGGCGACATCGAAGCATCGATCGACTGGCTGCGCGCCAAGGGCATCTCCAAGGCCGACAAGAAGGCCGGCCGCGCTGCTGCTGAAGGCCTGATTGCCATTGCCGGCGCCGGTCACAAGGCTGTTGTCGTCGAGCTGAACTCGGAAACGGACTTCGTTGCCCGCAACGATGCCTTCCAGGATCTCGTTCGCGGCATCGCCAACGTTGCCCTGTCCACCGATGGCACGGTTGAGGCCATTGCTGCCGCGACATACCCGGCATCCGGCAAGCCGGTCGCCGACACCATCAAGGACGCGATCGCGACCATCGGCGAAAACATGACGCTCCGTCGCGCTGCCAAGCTCGAAGTCGAGCACGGCGTTGTTGCGACCTACATCCACAACGCTGCTGGCGACGGCATCGGCAAGCTCGGCGTGCTCGTCGCCCTGAAGTCGGAAGGTGACAAGGCCGTCCTGACCTCGATCGGCCGCCAGGTTGCCATGCACATCGCTGCGACCAACCCGCTCGCCATCCGCGCCGAAGAAGTCGACGCTGCCGTTGCCGAGCGCGAACGCAACGTCTTCATCGAGCAGGCCCGCGAATCCGGCAAGCCGGAAGCCATCATCGAAAAGATGGTCGAAGGCCGTATGCGCAAGTTCTTCGAAGAAGTTGCTCTGCTCTCGCAGGCTTTCGTCATCAACCCCGACCTGACGGTCGGCGCTGCTGTCAAGGAAGCAGAAAAGGAAGCCGGCGCCAAGATCGAAGTCGTCGGCATGGCACGCCTTCTCCTCGGCGAAGGCGTCGAGAAGGAAGAGAGCGACTTCGCTGCTGAGGTGGCCGCTGTCGCCAAGGGCTGATCGACCTATACATGTGAAAACCGAAGGGCATCGCGTGACAACGCGGTGCCCTTCGTGTATCCGGCACACAGCGGTAATATACGAGGAGCCACGATGTCGTCAGAGCCTGTCTACAAACGCGTTCTACTCAAGGCTTCCGGCGAAGCCCTCATGGGCAGCCAGGGATTTGGAATTGATGTAGCGGTCGCAGACCGCATTGCGGCTGACATAGCCGAAGCGCGGCAGATGGGTGTGGAAGTCGGCGTCGTCGTCGGCGGCGGCAACATCTTCCGCGGTGTCGCAGTTGCCTCCAAGGGTGGCGATCGCGTTACCGGAGACCACATGGGCATGCTCGCGACCGTCATCAACGCGCTGGCGCTGGCAACGTCGCTGCGCAAGCTGAACATCGACACTGTTGTGCTCTCGGCGATTGCGATGCCGGAGATCTGCGAGAGTTTCTCGCAGCGCGCGACGCTCTACCATCTGTCGCTCGGCCGCGTCGTGATCTTCGCAGGCGGCACCGGCAACCCGTTCTTCACGACGGACTCGGCAGCCGCGCTGCGCGCCGCCGAAATGGGAGCGGAAGCGATCTTCAAGGGAACGCAAGTCGATGGTAT
The DNA here is from genome assembly GCF_014851595.1 of Rhizobium sp. RHZ01. NCBI lineage: Bacteria > Pseudomonadati > Pseudomonadota > Alphaproteobacteria > Hyphomicrobiales > Rhizobiaceae > Rhizobium > Rhizobium sp. RHZ01. Next base: position 10,836 of record NZ_JACUZZ010000006.1, on the reverse strand, counting down.
TTATTCGGCTGATCCGAAAAAGGATCCCGAGGCGACGCGCTTCGACCACCTGACGCACAAGGAAGTCCTCGACAAGGGACTGGCCGTCATGGACGTCGCGGCAGTGGCGCTTGCACGGGAGAATTCCATTCCGATCATCGTCTTCTCGATCCACGAGAAGGGTGGTTTTGCTGAAATCCTCAAAGGCGGTGGCCTCAAGACCATCGTCTCTGATAACTGATTGAGTGGGCGGCCTGCTTTGCCGCAGCTTCTACCAAGACGGGAGCAATAAAATGAGTGAAGGCATCGACATCAAGGAACTCAAGCGCCGCATGGATGGCGCGATTTCCGCGTTCAAGCACGATATCGCATCGCTGCGCACCGGCCGCGCCTCGGCCAACATTCTCGACCCTGTCATGGTCGAGGCCTATGGTTCGCGCGTGCCGCTGAACCAGGTGGCAAACGTGACCGTTCCAGAGCCGCGCATGCTTGGCATCTCCGTCTGGGACAAGTCGATGGTCAACGCCGTCGATCGCGCGATCCGCGAGGCCAACCTCGGCCTCAATCCGATCATCGATGGCCAGAACCTGCGTATCCCGCTGCCGGAGCTCAACGAGGAGCGCCGCAAATCGCTGGTGAAGGTCGCCCACGACTATGCCGAGAAGAGCAAGGTTGCGATTCGCCATGTACGTCGTGACGGCATGGACGGCCTTAAGAAAGCCGAAAAAGACGGTGCGATTGGCCAAGACGAAAGCCGGGCACAATCAGATCGTGTGCAGAAGATGACCGACGAGACGATTTCTGAGGTCGACCGCTTGCTTGGCGAGAAGGAAAAGGAAATCATGCAGGTTTAAGGCGCGCTGCGGCTGCGCCTTGGCTGCAAGAACCGGACGGGAAATGTCGGAACGAACATTTTTGACTGTGCCAGAACACGTTGCCATCATCATGGACGGCAACGGCCGATGGGCAAAGCAGCGCGGGCTTCCGCGGACGATGGGGCATCGAAAGGGCGTTGACGCTGTGCGCGAGGCCGTGCGCGCAGCGGGCGACATCGGGATCAAATATCTCACGCTCTTCGCCTTCTCGTCGGAAAACTGGCGGCGTCCGGTAACGGAGGTCTCGGATCTCCTCGGATTGCTGAAAGCCTTCATTCGTCGTGACTTGGCGGAACTGCATCGCCAGAACGTGCGCGTGAAAGTGATTGGCGACCGGCACAGCCTCAAGAGCGACATCCTCGATCTTCTCGTGGATGCGGAAGAGACCACAAAGACGAATACCGCGCTGACGCTCATCATCGCCTTCAACTATGGCTCGCGCGACGAGATCGCGCGTGCGATGGCGAGCCTTGCACGGGATGTCGAGGCAGGCCGGCTGAAGGCGCAGGATATTTCTCCGGCGCTGATCGATGCGCGGCTCGACACGGCCGGGATCCCGGATCCGGACCTGATCATCCGCACAAGTGGTGAAGAACGCCTTTCCAACTTCCTGCTCTGGCAGGCGGCCTACTCCGAGTTCATTTTCGTGCCCGAGTATTGGCCCGATTTCAGCCGGGAGATCTTCTACTCGGCGTTGGAAACCTTCGCGTCGCGCGACCGTCGCTTTGGCGGACTGGTGGCACAGACGGCTGCGGCAGTGGGCACCTGATGCAGCAGGAGCTGAAGCTGCGCATTATTTCGGGCGTAATCCTTGCCGTTATCGTTCTGCTCGCCACCTGGTACGGCGGCGTTGCCTTCAGCCTGCTGTCGTCAGCGATCGGACTGCTGATCTACTATGAATGGTCGACCATTACGAAGCTTGCCACGGAACAGCCGGTCGCCAATGCGATCGGTTGGATAGGGCAGGCGGCAATCGCGGTGGCCGTCGTTGCGGGGACGCTTGGATATTCCCTGCTGCTACTGGTGCTGTTCTTCCTGATTGCTGTCGGCTTCGTGCTTGTGTCCGGCGTATCGCGCTGGTTTCCCACGGGGATCGTGTACGCCGGTCTTACGGGAATTGCCCTTTCGAGCATCCGCGGCTCCGATAGCGTCGGCCTTCTCGCGATGCTCTTTGTATTCGCAGTCGTGTGGTCGACCGACATTCTTGCTTATTTCGTCGGGCGCGCCATCGGTGGCCCGAAGCTGGCGCCGAAGATATCTCCCGGAAAGACATGGTCCGGCGCTATTGGCGGCGCCGTTTCCGCTGTGATCGCCGGTAGCCTGGTTGCCTATTTTGCCTTTCCGCAGAGCCTCGTGCTCGCGGCTCCGGTTGCGTTCATCCTATCGGTATGCAGTCAGAGCGGCGATCTCTTCGAATCCTTCATCAAGCGTCGCTTCGGCGTCAAGGATTCGAGCCACCTGATTCCAGGGCATGGCGGCGTCATGGACCGTGTCGACGGGCTCATTTTCGCCTGCTTTGCGGCGTTCTTGCTAGCTGGGCTTTTTTCGCTGATAAAGGGCGGCGAAATAACGTCGCTCGGTGCAGCCCTGTTCGGCGTATAATATCTGCAAAGGCTGGCGGAAAAATCAGATGCTTGGCTTGACCGGTATATTGGCATTCCTGACGGGCTATATCGTGCCCTTTGTCCTCGTGCTGTCATTGCTCGTTTTCGTGCATGAAATGGGCCACTATCTGGTGGGGCGATGGAGCGGCATCCGCATATTGGCGTTCTCGATCGGCTTTGGTCCGGAATTGCTCGGCTTCACCGACAAGCATGGAACGCGCTGGAAGCTCTCACTGATACCGCTGGGCGGCTATGTCCGCTTCTTCGGCGACGAGGATGTATCGAGCAAGCCCGATGACGACAAGCTCGCGTCAATGTCGGAAGAGGATCGTGCGCGGTCCTTCGCCGGTGCGAAGCTGTGGAAGCGTGCCGCAACGGTTGCTGCCGGCCCGATAGCGAATTTCATCCTGGCGATTGCGATTTTTGCGGTTCTCTTCTCGATCTACGGTCGATCGGTTGCTGATCCTGTGGTTGCGGAAGTCAAGCCGGGCAGCGTTGCAGCCGAAGCGGGCGTCGTGCCTGGCGACCTTCTGATCGCCATCGATGGCACGAGGGTCGAGACTTTTGACGACGTCCGGCGCTACGTCAGCATTCGGCCCGAGCAGCAAATTGTCGTAACGATCGAGCGCAACGGCCAGAAGCTGGATGTTCCGATGGTGCCGGCGCGAACCGATATGACCGACCAGTTCGGCAACAAGATCGAAATCGGCCTGATCGGCATCGTCACCAACCAGGAGGTCGGCCACTTCCGGGTACAGACCTACTCGCCGCTGGAGGCGGTCAAGGAAGGCGCGATCCAGACCTGGCACATCGTAACTGGCACCTTCAAGTATATTGGCAACCTGATCTCCGGCTATATGAAGCCAGACCAGCTTGGCGGACCGATCCGCGTGGCTCAGGCTTCCGGTCAGATGGCGACGTTGGGCGTTGCAGCTTTGCTTCAGCTTGCCGCTGTCTTGTCTGTTTCCATCGGATTACTGAACTTGATGCCGGTTCCGGTACTTGATGGCGGACATTTGATGTTCTATGCGATTGAAGCCGTGAGGGGAAAACCGTTGGGTTCGTCTGCGCAGGACATTGCGTTTCGCATTGGCTTGGCGATGGTTTTGAGCTTGATGGTTTTTGCCACCTGGAACGATATAAGCGCTTTGATTGGTTGATTGCTCGACGAGGGAAATTACCATTTATTTACGATGTTTCAAAGCTGTAGTGGCGAATGCGTCACGCTTTGAAATGAAGTAAACAGAAATTAACTTGCTCCCTTGCTTGTAAGGCAAAAGCGGGTAAAACGACACACGTGACCGGAATCGGGGGACGCCTGGGGCCGGGGACGAGAAAAAAGGTAATGGGTGAAATGAAGGCTGGTTCAAGATTTTTGAACGCAGTATCGGCGGTTGCGCTGTCTGCAGGTATTGTTGCTTCGGGAGCAGGTGCAGCGGTTTTCGTCTCCGCTACGACGGCAGAAGCTGCAGTGATTCAGCGCATCGATGTGCGCGGCGCCAGCCGTGTCGGCGCTGAGGCCGTTCGCTCGAACCTCACAATCCAGCCTGGCCAGAGCTTCTCCAACACCGACATCGATGACTCTGTGAAGCAGCTTTACGACACGGGCTATTTCTCCGACGTCAAGATTTCCGTTTCCGGCGGCACGCTGGTCGTGACGGTCCAGGAAGCGCAGCTCATCAACCAGGTCGTCTTCAACGGCAACCGGAAGATCAAGGACGACAAGCTTGCTGCGATCGTGAAGACGCACGCGGCCGGGCCCTTTAACGACGCGCAGATCCAGGCGGACATTCAGTCGATCAAGGACGCGTATGCGGCAACCGGTCGCAGCGAGGTCCAGGTGACCACGCAGGTCGTGCCGCTCGGCGAAGGTCGCGTCAATCTGGCTTTCGTCATTGACGAAGGTGATCGCACCAAGATCGGCGCTATCAATTTCGTTGGCAACAATGCCTATAGCTCCGGCCGTCTCGCTTCGGTCATCAACACGAAGCGCTCCAACTTCCTGTCGTTCCTGACACGCAAGGACGTCTACAGCGAAGACAAGCTTCGCGCTGACGAAGAGGCGCTGCGTCAGTTCTACTACAATCGCGGCTTTGCCGACTTCCGTATCATCTCGTCGGACGCGACCTTCGACGAGGCGACCAACAAGTACACGTTGACCTTCAATATCGAAGAAGGTCCGCGCTACAATTTCGGCGCCGTAACCGTGCAATCGACGGTTCCCGGAGTTGATGCCACGCAGTTGCAGGGGCTCGTCCGCACTCGCGAGGGCCAGGTCTACAGCGCCAAGGAAGTCCAGAAGTCGATGGAAGCGATATCTGACCAGGTCGCCTCCGCTGGATATCCTTTTGCGCGCGTAACGCCGCGCGGCAATCGTGACCTGGCGAACAACACGATCGGCGTCGAATACCTCGTTGACCAGGGCGAGCGCGCCTATGTCGAGCGTATCGAAATCCGCGGCAACAGCCGCACGCGCGACTTTGTCATTCGTCGCGAGTTCGACATGAGCGAAGGCGACGCCTTCAATCAGCAGATGATCACGAGGGCAAAGCGCCGTCTCGAAGCTCTCGGCTACTTCTCGTCGGTCAACATCTCGACGCAGCCGGGCAGCTCTCCGGACCGCGTTGTCGTTGTGGTTGATGTGCAGGACCAGTCGACGGGTTCGTTCGGTATCGGCGCGGGCTATGCGGCCGGCGGCGACGGCCTGCTGCTTGAAGCCTCGGTCGAGGAAAAGAACTTCCTGGGTCGCGGTCAGTATATCAAGATCAGCGCTGGTGGTGGTCAGGAAGGTTCTCGTACCTATGGCCTGAACTTCACTGAGCCTTACTTCCTCGGTTACCGTTTGGCTGTCGGTTTCGACCTCAATCACAGCGAGACGTCGAGCAACGATAACTACGACTACGAAGAAAACAGCGGTGTTCTTCGTGCCACGGCGCCGATCACGGAAGATCTGGCGACGACGTTCCGTTACAACTACAAGCAGATGAAGTACGATCCCTCGGGTTCGCTGAGCGATCTGTCTGCGCCGTATCAGAACCTTGTTGAGAATAGCCCATGGGTAAAGTCGTCTGTTTCGCAGACGCTGACCTACAACACGCTTGACGACATGACGCTGCCGCGCGAAGGCATCTACGCAAGCGTTACGCAGGAAATTGCTGGTATCGGCGGTGACTCGCAGTTCTATAAGATCTACGGCAAGGCGCGGTATTTCCATCTGCTGGCCGATGATGCTGACATTATCGGCTCGGTTACGGGTTCGGCGGGTTATGTTGTAGGCTTTGACAAGAGCCTGAACGTCTTTGACCAGTTCACGCTGACCAACGGCGATATCAGAGGCTTCGAAAACAAGGGCATCGGCCCGCGCATTGCCGGGGCGAACGACGATCCGCTCGGCGGTACGACCTATTTCACGGTCTCGGCTGAAGCGACGTTCCCGCTCCCGTTGGTTCCGCGTGACTTTGGCCTGCGTGGCGCCTTGTTCGCCGACGCTGGCACGCTGTTCGGCAATGATGTCGACCCGCTCGGTGATACTGTGAACGGCGAAGATGCGTCACTCCGTGCGTCCGTCGGCGTTGGTCTTATGTGGGCGTCGCCATTCGGTACGCTGCGCGTCGACTACGCTATTCCGGTCGCCAAGGAAGACTTTGACAAGACGCAGCACTTCAAGTTTGGCATAAACAACCAATTCTGATATCGGCAGTCCGGAACCGTAAAACCGAATTCCGTTCTGGAGATTTGCCGATGGAGCAAAATAGCTTTTTTCTGCCCCATGATGGCGTGAAACTCTCGGAGTTGGCGCAGTATCTTGGGGCAGAGCTTGCTGACCCCAAAAATGCAGATGTTGTGATCCGTTCCGTTTCCCCCGTAAGTCGGGCGAAGGCGGGCGATCTCTGTTACATCATCTCGAAGCGGAGCAAGGACGAGCTTGCGACATGCGCAGCGTCTGCAGTGCTTTGCAGCGCGGGGCTGCGCTCGCTGGTGCCGGATCATCTGCCTGTTCTGATTTCGAAGAATGCCCATGCGGCCTTTGCGATGGCGGGTGGTTTCCTCTACCCGAAGGCGCTGCGGCCAGAAGCCCTTTTTTCCGAAGCCCCTGGTATTTCGGATCGCGCGGTTGTTGATCCTACGGCCCGTCTCGAAGGGAAGGTTTCGATCGAGCCGATGGCGGTGGTCGGTGCGCACGCTGAAATCGGCGAGGGTACACATATTGGCGCCGGCGCTATCATTGGGCCCAACGTCAAGATCGGCCGCAATTGCACGATCGCGGCTGGCGCAAGCGTGCTCTGCGCCCTCATTGGCAACAGCGTCATCATTCACAATGGTGCACGGATCGGCCAGGATGGTTTCGGCTACGCTCCGGGTCCACGCGGGATGATCAAGATCGTTCAGATCGGCCGGGTGATCATCCAGGATCATGTCGAGATTGGCGCGAATACAACGATTGATCGTGGTACGATGGATGATACGGTCGTCGGCGAGGGCACGAAGATCGACAATCAGGTCCAGATCGGCCACAACGTCCGCATCGGACGTCACTGTGCCATCGTTTCGCAGGTCGGCATTGCCGGCAGTACGGTGCTTGGCGACGGCGTGCAGATCGGCGGTCAGGCAGGACTGAACGGACATATCAAGATTGGCGACGGGGTGCAGATCGCTGCAAAGAGCGGCGTGATCGGAGACATCCCCGCTGGTGAGCGCTACGGCGGTGTGCCGGCCCGCCCCATCAACGATTTTCTACGGGAGACGGCCGCGATTTTGGCGCGATCAACCGGCGGCAAGAAAACGGGAGAAAAGAATGACTGAGGAAGCAAAGACTTCGCTCTCTTCGGCAGATATCATCGAGATCATGAAGCTGCTGCCACACCGGTATCCGTTCTTGCTCGTAGACCGGATTATCGAGATCGATGGCGACGAATCCGCGGTCGGTATCAAGAACGTGACTGCAAACGAACCGCATTTCACCGGTCACTTTCCGGAATCGCCAATTATGCCGGGAGTTCTGCTCATCGAGGGGATGGCGCAGACGGCCGGCGCGATCTGCGCCAAGAAGCAGGGCGAAACCGGCAATCTCGTCTACTTCATGACGATCGATAACGCGCGTTTCCGCAAGCCGGTCGTTCCCGGCGATCGCGTCGAATACCACGTGAAGAAACAGAAACAGCGCGGTAATATCTGGAAGTTCCATTGCGATGCTAAGGTTGATGGAGCGCTCGTCGCCGAAGCCGACATCGGGGCGATGATCGTTCGCAAGGATCAGGCATGAGCACGATAGCAGCCAGCGCCAGCATTCACGCCATGGCGGTCGTCGAAGATGGCGCCGTGATTGGCGAGAACGTGAAGATCGGCCCTTTCTGCCATGTCGGGCCGAAGGTCGTGCTGGGTGATAACGTGGAGTTGCTGGCGCATTCGGTCGTATCCGGCAGGACGACGCTTGGTAAGGGGTGCCGCGTTTTCCCGATGGCCGTGATCGGCGGCGATCCGCAGAGCGTCCATCACGGCGGCGAAGAAACGACCTTGACGGTCGGCGACAACTGCACGTTCCGCGAGGGCGTCACGGTGAACACGGGTACTGCCGATTTTGGTGGCCAGACGATTGTTGGCGACAACAACCTTTTCCTGGCGAATTCGCATATCGCCCATGACTGCCGGGTAGGAAACAACGTCATCATGTCCAACAACGTGATGCTCGCCGGCCATGTGACGATTGAGGACCGTGTCATTCTTGGTGGTGGCTGTGCCGTGCACCAATTCACACGTGTCGGTCGCCAGGCGTTCGTCGGCGGTCTCTCTGCGGTCAGCTATGACGTCATTCCCTATGGCATGCTGAACGGCAATCCGGGCCTTCTGAGTGGACTGAACGTCGTTGGCATGACCCGCGCCGGTGTTGACCGGGCGACGATTCATGCCGTGCGGCGCGCCTACAAGGCGATCTTCGAAGGCGCCGGTTCGATCCGTGCCAACGCCGCCGTGATCCGGGATGAATACGCCGATTGCGAGCAGGTCCTTCAGATCCTCGACTTCATCGCAGCCGATAGCGATCGTGCTCTTTCCTCTCCGACCAGGGGACAGAAAGGGTGATGCTTGGCTCTCGCGGGTGACATGGCAAAGGGCCGCTTGGCCATCATCGCAGGTAGCGGGCTTCTGCCGTCCTATGTCGCCACCGCGGCGCGGCAAGCAGGTGAAAATCCCTTTATTATCGCTCTGAAGGACGAGGCCGATCGCTCTTGGGAAGGCTTTGACCATGCGGTTATCGGGGTCGGAGATTTTGCCGCTCTCAGTCGGATATTCGAAGGCAACGGCATCGACCGCGTCGTGATGTCTGGTGGTGTACGCCGGCGTCCGGAATGGCGCGAAGTGCGGCCGACGCTGAGGACCCTCGTGAAATTACCGTCGACAATCCGGACGCTGCTCGCTGGTGGCGACGATACCGTGTTGCGGATGGTCATCACGCTGATCGAAGAGAATGGGCGCCGGGTCGTCGGCGCGCACGAGATCGCACCGGATCTGCTGGCATCGGTCGGTCCGCTGGGCGCTGTGCGACCAAGCCTCGATAATGCGAAGGACATCGCGCGAGCCGCAGAAGCAGCGGATGCGCTCGGCAGGCTGGACGTCGGTCAAGGGTCGGTGTCGGTCGGCGGTCGCATTGTCGCGCTCGAAGGCGTGGAAGGCACGGACAGCATGCTGGAGCGTGTCGCCGAGCTGCGGTCGGCGGGGCGAATTTCTCAGCGCCGCCACGGCGTGCTGGTGAAACTGTGCAAACCGCAGCAGGATATCCGCGCGGACCTGCCATCGATCGGCATTTCGACGATCGAGAACCTGCAGAGAGCAGGACTTGCCGGAGTGGCTGTGGAGGCGGGCCGCTCGCTCATCCTGGAGCGCGACGCCGTCATCAAGGCTGCCGATGAAGCCGGTATCTTTGTATGCGGACTGGATAGGGGATTGCCATCCTGGGGGCTGGCGTGAGCGAAGCTTCACTGAGAGTTGCCATTGTTGTTGGAGAGGTTTCGGGCGACCTCCTGGGTGCCGACCTGATCGCCGCTCTGAAACGAAAGTTTCCTGGCGACGTGGAACTCATCGGCGTTGGCGGCGAGGGGCTGGAGGCGCAGGGTCTGCGCTCGCTTTTCGATTTCGCCGACCTTCAGGTCATGGGCATCACCCAGGTGCTTTCGAAGCTGCCGCGGCTCGTTCGGCGTATCGGTGAGACGGCGTCGGCCATCATCGCCGCAAAGCCTGATGTGCTTATTATCGTCGACAGTCCCGACTTCACGCACAGGGTCGCAAAGCGTGTTCGCACGGTGCTGCCCAGCTTGCCTGTCGTCAACTACGTTTGCCCCAGCGTATGGGCGTGGAAGGAATACCGGGCGCAGCGCATGCTCGCCTATGTCGACCATGTGCTCGCTGTGTTGCCATTCGAACCGGACGTGATGCGCAAGCTGGGCGGGCCGCCGACAACTTATGTCGGCCACCGCTTGACAGCCGATCCCAACCTGTTGGATGCACGACGCCAGCGCGCGCAGACGAAGCCGCGAAACCAGGCCGACCGCAAGACAGTCATGCTTCTGCCGGGTTCGCGCTCGTCGGAGATCGCCAAGCTGCTGCCACACTTTGGCGATGCCATTAGCGAGTTGGTAGCGCGCAACGGCGAGATGCGTATTATTTTGCCGACGATGCCACGCCGCGAAGCCATGATCCGTGAGCTCGTCAAGGATTGGACGGCCAAGCCGGAGATCGTGACGGGAGCCGAGGCGAAGTGGCGAGCGTTCACGGAGGCCGATGCCGCCATGGCTGCCTCCGGCACTGTCGTGCTTGAGCTGGCTTTGACGGGCGTTCCCTGTGTTTCGGCGTACAAGACGGACTGGATCATCAGGCTCATGACCAGCAAGATCAAAACGTGGAGTGCTGCGCTTCCGAACTTGATCGCCGATTACGCTGTTGTGCCCGAGTATATCAACGACGTGGTCCGAGGCGGCAGCTTCGCTCGCTGGATGGAGAAGCTTTCAGCGGATAGCCTGCCACGGCAGGCAATGATGCAGGGCTTCGACGTTCTCTGGCAGAGAATGCAGACCGAGAAGCCGCCGGGAGAACATGCGGCAGAGATTGTTCTCGACGTTCTCCAAAAGAAAAAGCCCGGTCATTTCTGACCGGGCTCAGACTGCTGACAAACCCGTCGATATTTTCGGCGGGTTTGTTTTTTGGACGTTGGTTGTTTTAGTTGGGTTCTGAGGCGGGGCGAAGTTGGCGGCCTCTGGCGCTCATGCCATGGCTGGTCTGGGTGGCTTGGTGAGCGCCATGGCGATCTTCTTGATGTTTTGGGCGGCTGCAGCCAGCAGGCACTGGCATGCGACGCGGGTGAGACTTCGAAAGCGGGCATAGCGATG
>NZ_JACUZZ010000069.1:0-2559 GCF_014851595.1 Rhizobium sp. RHZ01 | reverse complement strand
GAGTTCGGCTCGAAGACGCGGCGTCGTGCGGGCGCTGCCGTGAAGAATACTTCCCATAATGCATCCTCTTCCTGACGACTCAGGTTCAATGATGCACCATCACACTCAGGGACTACACACCTAGCTCAATTCACATCGTCGGGCAAAACAGGCAGGGCCGCGATTTCGATGCCTTCGTCCAAAAGCGCTTGGGCCTCATCCATCGTGGTCTGCCCGATGATGCCGCGGGCGTCGCTTTCCCCGTAATGTATCTTGCGGGCCTCCTCGGGAAACCGCGTTCCGACATCCTCGGAATTGGCCCTGATCGTCGCAACAGCCTCTTTCAGCTTCTGGAACGCGTCACGCCGCATCGTATCCATCGCCAGCGTCTGCATTTCATCCTTCTTGCGCGCCGTCGAAACCGAAGGCGCCATCAGGAGCTTGGAGATGGATGCGGAGTTGCAGGCGGGACAGGTCAGGAATCCTGATGCGATCTGGCGATCGAAATCGGCACTTTCGGAAAACCAGCCTTCGAATTCGTGGGCATTTTCACAACGCAGCGAATAACGGATCAAGCGGCCACGCCTCCTGCGACTGCCCCTGGAACCCTCTCGATTGAGAAATCACGGCCGTTTTTCAGATTGGGAATCTTGTCATGAGCTGACTTGACGGCCGCCGTATCAATGTCGGCAAGGATGACGGCTTCGCCCTCCGGCCCGGCCGAAGCCAGAACGCGGCCCCAGGGATCGACGATCATCGAATGACCAAAGGTCTCACGCCCGTCCTCGTGGCGCCCGGCCTGAGCAGCGGCAATCACAAAAACGCCATTCTCGATCGCGCGTGCCCGAAGCAGGATTTCCCAATGTGCTTCGCCGGTCTGCTTCGTGAAGGCAGCAGGCACCGTCATCACTTCGGCGCCGGCAACAGCCTGGGCGCGGAAAAGGGTGGGGAAGCGAACGTCATAACAGATCGCAAAGCCCATTTCAGCAAAGGGAAGCGACAACACGCGCGCCTCGGACCCCGGCCGGTAGGCAGCGCTCTCGCGCCAGCTTTCGCCGTTGTCGAGATCGACATCGAACATATGGATCTTGTCGTAACGATTAAGGATCTTGCCATCAGGCCCGAAGAGGTAGCCGCGGTTGGCAAGCTTGCCGTCATCGAGCGCAATAGCGGTCGAGCCCACATGCATGAAGATGCCGAGCTCCCGGGCCAATTCCGAACCCGTCCGCACGATGACGTCATTGGTTTCGTCGCGAAGCAGTGCCTTGGCAGCGGCACGATCGCGCTGCAGCATGCCTGTCATCTCAGGTGTCTGCACATAGATCGCGCCCTGGCCCGCAGCGTCGCGGACGAGGCGCGCCATCGCGGCAGCGTTCCTCTCGGGATCGACGCCGGAGCACATCTGGATGGCGGCAGCCGTAAACGTCATCGCACTTCCTTACGCGGCAAGCAGAGGATCAAGCCCGCCGGCCCGATCCAGCGCATAGAGATCATCGCATCCGCCGACGTGCTGCTCGCCAATGAAAATCTGCGGGAACGTCGTGCGGCCGTTGGCCTTGCCGATCATTTCCTGGCGAAGTTCCGGCGCAAAGGTCGCATCGTGCTCGACGAAATCCACGCCCTTTTCGGACAGCAGCGATTTGGCACGCGCGCAGTAGCCGCAGGCTTGGCGCGTATAAATGGTCACGGGTGCCATGGGGTCTCCAGACAATACGGTTATCTTTTCGTCATATAGTTTCTGAAAGAGCCCTTGCAAAGGTCAAAACCGTGATGTCCGCCGCTCCGGCCTTGCGCAGTACTTTTGCCGCCGCGGCAACCGTGGCACCGGTCGTGTAGACATCATCGACAAGGACAAGCCGCTTGCCGAAGACGTCGTTGTCCCGCGCCTTGGCAATGGCAAAGACACCGCGAACATTTTCCTCGCGCGCCTCTGCGCCGAGACCCACCTGAGGGCGGGTGCGTTTGACGCGCATCAGCGTTGCCGGCAGAAGCGCCCTTCCGGATCGCTGCGCCAGATGACGCGCCAGCTCTGCAGCCTGGTTGAATTTGCGCGAGAACATGCGGCTTCGATGCAGCGGTACCGGCAGGATGGCCTCACACCGCTCCACCATCCCGTCACTCGCGCGTAGCATCCATTCGGACATCATTGGCGCGAGATCTGTTCTGTCGCGGTATTTCAGGCCATGCACCAACTGGCGCACCGGCTCGTCATGAAAGGCGGCTGACCGCAGCCGGTCGAACGGCGGCGGATTGGCAATCGCCTCGGCGCTGAGAATGCCGGAACCGAGATCATGCGAGAACGGTATCCCGAGGATTTCGCAATACGGCCGTTCGATGAAGCGCAGTCCGGACCAGCACGTCGGACAAAGGCCGTTGTGGCGACCGGTGGCGATGCCGCAAACCACGCATCCCGGCGGATAGACAAAGTCGACCAAGCGCCCGAAGGGACGCATTAGCAGGCTGTTGAAAAAGGCATTGGCGCAAGGCTCCTGTCGTGATTCACTCGCTTTATTGCGATTTGGAGCTGATGGATGCGCGGCGGCGATGTGAGGACAGGCGAACTCTTCAGTTATGTGGATC
>NZ_JACUZZ010000068.1:0-2577 GCF_014851595.1 Rhizobium sp. RHZ01 | reverse complement strand
CAATCTTCCGGACATTCTGCCCATATCGGGGAAGAAGTCGAGATCCATTACCGCTGGCATGCATTTTATGGTCGGCAGGTGCGACGCTACTACGGCGAGCGGCGCAGCGGATCGGAAGTCGTCGTTGTCGAGCATGAACCCGGAGTAACGACCGCCGTGGAACGGTGGATGCTCGACCGCGCGACCTGTGCCGCGATGACATTGGGAGAGCCGCAGGTATCGGTGGAAGCGCTGATGGACCTCGATCGGGTACTCAAGGATCGTGGACTCAGGCAAGTCTTTTCGGATGACACAACAGTTATCGAGGAGGCATGTGATGAAAGCACGACAGCACCCCGCCATCGTAAAGCGACCCTGCCAGCTCAGCATGACGTTGGAAACACCCGAGTTGACGCAAATGAACACTGCGGAGCGACAGGCAATGGTTCTGCGCCTCGCGCAATTGATCCTGCAGGCGGGTGGGATGAGAATCATGGAGGCGGGCGATGACGAGCGTTGATCTTCCCGCGTCGCTACTAAAGCGGAAGGCCGTGGTTTATGTCCGTCAGTCCACGCCCGCCCAAGTACAACTCAATCGCGAGAGCCAGCGACGCCAGTATGAACTTGTCGAGGAAGCGCGACGGCGTGGATTTCGAGATGTCGAGGTCATCGACGACGATCTTGGCCGCTCGGCGAGCGGGACCGTCGCGCGACCGGGGTTTGATAAGCTGGTGGCTTGGTTGTGTGCCGGTAACGTTGGCGCCATCCTTTGTCTCGACGCTTCCCGTCTCGCCCGCAACGGCCGAGACTGGCATCACCTCTTGGAACTGTGTGGTCTGGTTGAAGCTCGGGTGATCGATCTCGACGGCGTTTACAATCCATGCCGTCCGAATGACCGGCTATTGTTGGGCATGAAGGGGAGTATCAGCGAATTCGAGTTAAATATTCTGCGAACGCGCATGTACGAAGCGGTCCGCTCCAAGGCACGGCGAGGAGAACTGCGCATCGGCGTGCCCATTGGCTATATCTGGCATCGCGAGATCGGCCTTGGCCTGGATCCTGATGCTCGCGTCCAGGAGGCAGTGCGGCAGATATTCAGCCGTTTTCGCCAACTGGGAAGCGCTCGTCAGACCCATCTGGCGCTGCATCGCGAAGGGATGCATTTCCCCCGTCCATCGGATGGCAGGAAACTGACGGCGCTCGACTGGACGCCGATCCGCTATCGCAATGTAATCTCGGTGCTGAAGAACCCATTTTATGCTGGAGCTTACGCCTATGGCAAAAGCAAGAGCAGAACCGAAGTCGTCGACGGTCGCCCCTACAAGACGTACGGTCACCTTCTGCCCCTCAACGAATATGATGTCCTTTTGAAGGATCACCATGAAGGTTATATCGACTGGGGAATATACGAGCGTAATCAGAAGCAACTCGCCATCAATGCATATGGTCAACGCGATGGAACCAAGTCTGGGCGAGGCGGTCGATCCCTGTTGATCGGGTTGATGACCTGCGGCCAATGCGGGCATCGGTTGAGGGTAGCCTATCGAGGACGTTACCCTTATCCTGTCTACCAATGCGTCGGCCGGACGGCTCTCGGACTACCGCGCTGCATGTGTTTTGGCGGCCAGCGGGTCGACACGGCGATTGCGCGCGAGTTGGTGCGGGTTGTGCAGCCGATTGCAATTCAGGCAGCGCTTGTTGCAGAGCGGACGCACATGGAAACTCAACGGGAACAACAGCGCATTCTCGAACTCGAGTTGCAACAAGCTCGTTACGAAGCTTCGCTCGCCGAGCGACGCTACGCGGCGTGCGATCCGGATAACCGCCTGATTGCCGCACAGCTCGAGAAGAACTGGGAGACATCACTACGCCGTGTCGGCGAGTATGAGGCTCGCCTGCAAAACATGAAGATATCCAACTCGGCTACACCCAATCCCGATTTTACAGGCCTTGCCGAAGATCTTGACATAGCTTGGTCGTCTTCCAACGTGACGATGCGAACGCGCCAGCAGTTGGTGCGCGCGCTCATAAACGACATTACCGTCAACCTCAATGAGGCTGACAGCGAGATCGTGCTGACGATCCATTGGAAGGGTGGTCGACACTCCACCCTCCGCTTGCGCAAACCACAATCCGGTGAGCATGAATGCGTCACGTCTGATGATGCCTTGGCCATCATTGAGAGTATGGCGAGCCGCTGGTCTGATGAGCACATCGCTGCGACCTTGAATCGGATGGGGCTGCCGACTGCTCAAGGCAAGACCTGGACGGCAAAACGCGTCGGTTCGATCCGGCGCGTGCGTGGAATTCACGCCTACAAATCAGCGGAGAAAGATGGAGAATGGCTGACGCTAACCGAAGCCGCCAAGGCTTGCGATGTTACCGCTCATCGCATTCGCAGCCTGATCGCGGCTGGGATATTGCCTGCCCAACAGGTTGTCCCGGGCGCGCCGTACCAAATTAACGCTTCCGATCTTCGCGATCCTGACGTCACTACTGCGATGAGGCGGAAAGGGCGCCCGTGTCAGTCGCCGCCGGAAAGTCAAATTCCAATGTTTACAGACACTTGAAGAGGGGGTGCATAATGAACACAACGTG
>NZ_JACUZZ010000067.1:0-3832 GCF_014851595.1 Rhizobium sp. RHZ01 | reverse complement strand
TGTCAGTTATCCGCAGCAGCCCATAATGTGAAGGAATGCGACCAGATTGGCTGAAGGCCAGGGTTTCTGACCACATTCCTCCGCATTATTTCAGAGCGTGTCGAGCCAGGCGAGAACGCTCGCATCGCGCTTCCACGAGGGCTGATGGCCGGGTGTTTCGGGAGCGCTGACCTGCTCCAATGCCTTGCGCTTCGTTTCAAGGTTGGCTCTGGCATAGTGGTTCGTGGTATCGAGGCTCACATGACCGAGCCAGCTACGGATAACCGTGACGTCGACGCCCGCCGATATGAGGTGCACAGCGGTTGCGTGCCGGAAGGCGTGAGGTGTCACATGCTTGTCGCGTAGTGTTGGCGTGGTCTCGGCCGCCGCCCTCACATAGGCGGCAAGTTTGAACCGGACCCCCGACGCGCTGAGCGGTTCGCCATAGCGGTTGACGAACAGTTGCTGGTCTGGCGCCCGCGGTTGACGTTCGAGCAGCTTCTTCAACAACATCACGGTTTCCGGCCAGAGTGGGCAGATACGTTCTTTTCGACCCTTACCGGTCAGCCGCACGCAGCTTGGACTTTCGAACCGGATCGCATCGGGGCACAGGTCGAGCGCTTCCTGTATTCGCGCGCCGCTGTTGTAGAGCAACGAGAGCAAAGCGTGATCGCGCATCCCTTCGAGTGTCGAACGATCAGGCTGAGCCAGGATCGCCGTCACTTCGATGGGGTCCAGATAACAGGGTTCCGACACCGGTCCGCGCTTTATTGGGATGTTGAGGATTTCGACGCACTGCGCGATCAATCCGGGATCCCTGGTCGCAACGAAGTTGAAGAAGCTGCGTATCGCTGCAAGCCGGCAGTTGCGCGTGCCGATCGTGCCGCCGCGTTCGTGTTCGGCGTGACCGAGGAACGCGATGACCTCTCCAGCGGTCAGATCGATCAGCGTGATCATCGCCACCTTCTTGCCTGAGCGCTGTGCAACGAACCGGAGGAAGAGCCGCCAGGCATCGCGATACGAACGCACCGTATGGATGGAGGCGTTGCGCTGTTCGGCCAGCCATTCGTAGAAGAACGCGCGCAGCAGGTGTGGGAACCGATTGTTCTTGGTCATGCCCGTACCTCCGGCCCGATATTGAGGCATGGCGCGCCAAGCACGCGGAACCGCTCATTGGCTTGATGCAGAAGGTCCTGCGTAACGGTGATGTAGACTAGGGTCGAGTTGATGTCCCGGTGGCCAAGATAGGTAGCGAGGAACGGGAGACGATCCTGAGGGTTGATCCCCGCCTTGTACCATTCGAGGATCCGGTTCACGACCATCGAGTGCCTCAGGTCGTGCAGGCGAGGCCCTGTTCGTCCCTGAGGCGGTTTCAACCCGGCCCGGCGTATGACGTCGACGAGCAACCAGGCGACTGTTTCTTTAGTGTAGCGGTCACCACGCTGCTCGTGCCAGAACAGGCCGGAGCGCGGATCATGAGATCCATCGGCGCGGCGTCGCGCGTCGATATATGCTCGAAGCTCCGCCATCACGCTGTCGGGAAGTGGCAGTATCCTGGTCTTGTAGAACTTGGTCTGGCGGATCGTGATCGTGCCGCTCTGGAAGTCAACGTCACCAAGATCGAGGCGGGCCAGTTCGCTTCGCCGCAGCCCCGCGCAATAGGCGACCAGCAGCATCGTGTAGATGCTCAATGGCCGAAGCGGCGCCCGTGGCGAGGGGTAAGAACGGGCGATATCGAGCATACGCCTCACGTCGGCCGGGGTGTAAATATGCGGTTTGCGCCATTGCTTGGCCACTTCCTTTTCCGGGCGTGGGTCGGGTCGGCGGGGTGGGATTGATGGATCCTGGTGGCGGAGGATTCTCGCAAGGACCCGCTTCAGCATTTCGCACTCGTTCGGATGATTGCGCGTTGTTTTTGCCGCAGACCAGTACTGGAGCATCACCGCGATTGGCTGCCCCTGAAGCGCAGGGTTCAACTGCAGGAACCGGTCGAACCGCGAGAGCCACACCGTTTGAGAGGTGTATTTGTAACCGCGGTTGCGCATCAGCGTGACGTGATCGGCCATCATTTCGCCGAGCACACTGCCGAATGACCTGGGCTGGTATAGTTCGGCAAGCGCGCTATCCGGATCGCGGGAGGCCAGCGCCCGCCACACCGGCATGCACTGCTTGATATTGCAAGCTTCACGCAGCACGGCGACGGGATTGCGTTCGATCGCTCCGGTTTCCTCAAGGTGATCGAGGAACCGATCGATAATCCGGGTGCGGTGCAGCCGTGTCGTCGAGGCCCACCGGCCCGACGATACCTGCAACCATGCCACCAGCATGTCTTTGTCGAGTTTGGCGTGAAGTTCGGCGACATCCTGGAAGATGTTGAGCGCCTGCCTGTAGTAAATGCGGCTATTCGTGGTGCGCAGGTTGAGGCTTGCAATGTAGCGCGCGATCAACTGGCGCTTAGGGTCGGGCCACATCGTCATGAACGCACCTCCTGTCCCGGCACGTCGAGCGCGATGGCCCGGAGATCCTCGGTGGCAAGCTTCAGATAGGGAGCCGTGGATTCGGCAGAGCGATGCCCGAGCAGGTCGCCGATCACTTTCTGGGGCACAGCGGCGCGCAGCATTTCGACTGCACGTGCGTGGCGGAAGATATGGGAACCGCTCTTGCCAGCCGGCTTAATTCCGGCATCCTCAAGTCGCCGCCGCACCATGCTGGCCAGCAAGCCGAGCTTGCGATAGGGCGCACGTGTGCGGACGAAGATTTCTCGGGCATCGGTCACAGGCCGCCCCGCCTGCAGATAAGCGAGCACCGCTTCACCTACCGGCGCCATCAAGGGAAGGAATGAGTATGCCCGGGTCTTGGTGTGCCTGATGCGGATGGCTTCCGTACGCCAGTCGATGTCCTCGATCCGTAAATTGCAGATTTCGCCCGATCTCAGGCCATAGGTCGCAAGCAGTTGCAGGATGGCAAGATCGCGCAGCCCCACCGGCGTCTTGTCCTCCCCCGAGACCTGCAGAACCGCAGCGACCTGATCCGGCGTAAGGATCGAAGGCACTCCCTCATAGGCATAGAGCAAGGGGGCGACGACGTGCGGCGACAAGTCGATCGCAGTGCGCCCCGTCCGATGGAGATAGCGCAGCATCGAACGAAGTCGCTCCGCCACATCCTTCACCGACTTGCGCGTCTGGTGACGGCTGCGCGTGTCCATGTAGCAGTCGATGTCGCCCACGGTCATTGTCATCAGACTGTCGGGGCCGTGTCGATCGAGCTGCCAGGCCAGAAAGTTCCGGCCCTCCCACATCAACGCGTCGATGCTGGCCGCAGCAAGACCTCGTTCCTCGCGCAGCCAGGTCTCGTATTCCTCACAGATCGCAAAGCGCAGTGCGTCGGCAGCGCAGGTCGCTTTCGGCGCGGATGGCCACTGCCCCTGTGCGAGTCGCAGCAATGCATGGATTCCAGAACGCGGAATCGAGTGCCAGTTCTTCCCCGGTGAACAGCCACGGCGTTCGCGGAACATCGCAATCGCATATTGCAGGTACTGAGCCACCAGATCTTCCGACACATCCATGATTGGAAGGTCACGCTGGGCAAGATAGTCGAGAAACCCACGTGCGTACGCGCAGTAGTTCCCGATCACTACAGGGCTGTATCGTTGCTCGGTCAGCAAAATCCTGAGCTTGGAGATAGGTTCGTAATCGGCATTCAACATTATTTTTTCCTTTGCTGGTCAAAATGACAGCAAAGGTTCGACCGAAAATAATGCTGAGCAAATCCCGTCTACGAAAGCTGGATCCCGCGGATTTCAAGCGTTGTAGCCGCGTTCCTTCACATTATGGGCTGCTGCGGATAACTGACG
>NZ_JACUZZ010000066.1:0-4413 GCF_014851595.1 Rhizobium sp. RHZ01 | reverse complement strand
GAGCTGTTCATGTTTGGAATCCTGGCTCCTGGTTTAAGCGATGCGGGTTTGGCTTTGCGGATCGAAGAACACGGCCTTGTCGAGGTTGAAGGCGAGGCGGGCGTGCTGGCCGGCCTGGATGCGGGCGTCGGCCCTGAGCCGCGCCACGACCTCCTTGCCGCCGAGCTTGGTGACCGCGAAGGTGTCGGATCCGGCCGGTTCCACCACCTCGATCAGGCAGTCGCTTTCGGCCAGCGCCTTGGCGTTGCGGTCCGCACCGTCAGGATCGGTCAGCGCCTCGGGGCGGATGCCGAAGACGATCTCGCGGCCGGTATGCGCTTCGAGCGCGCCGTTGCCCGCCGTGACAGGCAGCCGGATCGGCTCGCCCTGCGGACGCGAAAGCGACACGGTCAGGCCGGACGCCCCCTTCTCGATCGTCCCCGCGAGGAGGTTCATCGCCGGCGAGCCCATGAAGTCGGCGACGAACATGTTGGCCGGGTTGTTGTAGATCTCGGCCGGCGTGCCGAACTGCTGCACCTCGCCGTCGCGCATGACGGCGATCTTGGTGGCCAGCGTCATCGCCTCGATCTGGTCGTGGGTCACATAGACGATCGTCGTGCCGGTCGCCTGGTGCAGCCGCTTGATCTCGATGCGCATGTCGACGCGCAGCTTGGCGTCGAGGTTGGAGAGCGGTTCGTCGAACAGGAACAGCTTCGGGTCGCGCACCAGGGCGCGGCCCATGGCGACGCGCTGGCGCTGGCCGCCCGACAGCTGGCTCGGCTTGCGATTGAGCAGGTGGCCGATCTGCAGCACCTTGGCGACCTTGTCGATCGCCTTGTTGCGCTCCTCGACCGGCACGCCGCGCATCTCCATGCCGAAGGCGATGTTTCCGGCCACCGTCATGTTCGGGTAGAGCGCGTAGCTCTGGAACACCATGGCGATGTCGCGCTTCGACGGATGCAGGTCGGCAATGCTGCGGCCATCGACGCGAATGTCGCCCTCGGTGATCGATTCCAGGCCGGCAATGGTGTTGAGCAAGGTCGACTTGCCGCAGCCGGACGGGCCGACGAGCACGAGGAAGCCGCCCTTTTCCAGGTCAAGGTTGATGCCCTTGAGGATCTCCAGCGAGCCGAAGCGCTTCTTGAGACCTGAGATTTCGAGGAAAGCCATTGGATTATCCTTTGACAGCGCCCGCCATCAGGCCACGCACGAAGTAGCGGCCGGCGAGAATGTAGACGAGGAGGGTCGGAAGCGCTGCGATCATCGCCGCCGCCATGTTGACGTTGTATTCGACGACACCGGTGGAGGTGTTGACAACGTTGTTCAGCGCCACCGTCATCGGCATGGAATCGCCCGTGCCGGCATAGGCCGAGGCAAACAGGAAGTCGTTCCAGATGTTGGTGAACTGGTAGATGACGGTGACGACGATGATCGGCAGCGAGTTCGGCAGCATGATGCGGCGGAAGATCTGGAAGAAGCTGGCACCGTCGACCTGCGCCGCCTTCACCAGTTCGGTCGGAAAGGCCTCGTAATAGTTGCGAAAGAACAGCGTCGTGAAGCCGAGGCCGTAGACGACGTGAACGGTGACGAGGTTGACGGTCGGATTGCCGAAGCCGAGCGACATGCCGATCTGGTCGCGCAGCGTCGCCCCGAAGCGGCCGAGGCTGCCAAGGATGGTCGCCATCGGCAAGAGCACCGACTGGAACGGGATGAAGCAGGCAAACAGCATCAGGCCGAACACCAGCGTGTGGCCGGGGAAGCGCCACTTGGTCAGGATGTAGCCATTCAGCGCGCCCATGATCGTCGAGATCGCCACGGCCGGAACGACCATCTTGATCGAGTTCCAGAAGTAGCCCTTGATGCCGGCGCAGGTCAGCCCGACGCAGGCCTGCCCCCAGGCCTTGAACCAGGGCTCGATGGTCGGCGACTGCGGCAGCGCCAGCATGTTGCCGTTCTGGATCTCGTCCATCGTCTTGAACGAGGTCACCAGCATGACGAACAGCGGCATCAGGTAGATGATCGCGAAGATGACAAGCAGCCCGTAGATGAAGATCCGGCTGAACAGTCTGTTGCGCGAGGCGCTGGCCGCACTCGGCAGGGTCGAGGTGACGGCGCTCATCGCGATTTCTCCCTGAGTTCCGAATAGAGATAGGGAACGATGATCGCCGAAATCGTCATCAGCATGATCACCGCGCTCGCCGAGCCGACGGCCATCTCGTTGCGCTTGAAGGTGTATTCGTACATGAAGTTGGACGGCAGCCAGGCCGAGCCGCCGGGGCCGCCCGAGGTCAGTGCCACAACCAGATCGTAAGACTTGATCGCCATGTGGGCGAGCACGATGAAGGCCGACAGGAAGATCGGTCTGAGCAACGGGATGATGATGCGGCGATAGAGCTGCACGGTCGTCGCCCCGTCGATCTGCGCCGCCTTCATGATCTCGCTGTCGATGCCGCGAAGGCCGGCAAGGAACATCGCCATGACGAAGCCGGACGCCTGCCAGACACCGGCGATCACGACAGTATAGATCACGAAGTCCTTGTTCTTGATCCAGTCGAAGTGGAAGCTCGTCCAGCCGAACTGATGCAGCGTCTGCTCGAGCCCGAGCCCCGGATCGAGGAACCATTTCCAGGCAACGCCTGTCACGATGAAGGAGAGCGCCATCGGATAGAGGAAGATCGGCCGCAATATGCCCTCGCCGCGGATCTTCTGGTCGAGCAGGATCGCCAGGAACAGGCCGAGCGCCAGGCAGATGCCGACATAGAGCACACCGAAGATGCCCATGTTGGTGATCGAGGTGTACCAGCTGGACGGCGGATCGCTTTCGAACGTCCAGCGCCACAGCCGCTGATAGGCGCGCGGGCCCGTCAGCACGTAGGACGGAAAGGTCTTGGAATTGGTGAAGGACAGATAGATCGTCCAGAGGATGAAGCCGTAGACGAACACAAGCGTGATGGCGAAACTCGGCGCGAGCACGATCTTCGGCAGCGCGTCCTGCAGGCGCGCGCGGATGGAAATGGGCGTTCCACGGTGCGGCGTGAGAACGGTTTTATCGGTAGCGATGGTGCTCATGGGGTCATCTCCTCCAACGAGATCGTCCGTGGCGGAATCTTCCCCGCCGACACCGGCGGGGAAGACCGTGGGAGGCCTTGATTACTTGGCGTCGTCGATGGCCTTGACGAGCTCTTCGACCGCCTGGTCGGAGGTCTTGATCTGGCCATGCACGAACTTCGAGACGACGTCCTTGTAGGCATTGGCAACCGCCGGAGGCGCGCCATAGCCCTGGGCCAGCGAGCCGTACAGCGTGCCGCCTTCATTGGCCTTCTTCAGGTCGGCGATACCCTTCTTGCCGCAGGCGTCGAAATCGGTATCCGGAACGTCGGTACGGGCCGGAACCGAGCCCTTGACGACGTTGAACGCCGACTGGAAGCTCTTCGACAGCGTTGCCTTGGCAAGCGCCACCTGTGCTGCCTTGCGGTCGTCAGGCACGTTGAACATGCCGAACATGTCGGAGTTGTAGATCACGCTGCCGTCGGTGCCCGGGAAGCGGTAGCACAGGAAGTCGGTGTTCGGTGTCTTCTTGGCGGCGACGAACTCGCCCTTGGCCCAGTCACCCATCACCTGCACGAGCGCATCGCCCTTGATGACCATGGCGGTCGCAAGGTTCCAGTCGCGTCCGGAGAAGTTCGGGTCGACGTACTGGACGATCTTCTGCAGGTTGTCGAACGACTTCTTCATCGTGTCCGACTTCAGCGACTCCTCGTCGAGGTCGTTCATCGCCTTCTTGTAGAACTCGGGGCCGCCCGTCGACAGCACGATCGAGTCGAACATCGTCGCTTCCTGCCAGTTCTGGCCGCCGAGCGCCAGCGGCGTCACGCCGGCAGCCTTCGCCTTGTCGAGCAGCGCGAGCAGGTCGTCGAAGGTCTTCGGCTCGGTGCCGCCGATCTTGTCCATCACACCCTTGTTGATCCACAGCCAGTTGACCGAGTGGACGTTGACGGGGGCTGCGACCCACTTGCCGTCATAGACGGAGAACTTCTGCAGTGCCGCCGGAACCGCCTTGTCCCAGCCCTCGGCCTTCGCCGTCTCCGTCAGGTCCCCCATGACGCCGGCCTGGGCATAGTCGAGAACGGTGTAGCCGAGCATCTGCGAGGCCGTCGGATAGGTGCCGGCCGCAACCATCGCCTTCAGCGCCGTCATCGCCGCATCACCGCCACCGCCGGCAACCGGCACGTCCTTCCAGGCAAACCCCTCCTTCGACAGATCCTCCTTCAACACGTTCAAGGCCGCAGCCTCGCCGCCGGACGTCCACCAGTGCAGCATCTGCACTTCCTTCACATCCGCAGCCTTGGCAGCACCCAAGCCCGCAACACTCATCGTCACCAACGCTGTCGTCAGCAAAAACTTGCGCATCGTTTCCTCCCGGTTTGCAAGTTC
>NZ_JACUZZ010000065.1:0-4607 GCF_014851595.1 Rhizobium sp. RHZ01 | reverse complement strand
CGGCTCCCACTTGCAAGGGTTTTTACAGATAATTTTGATCGGATCGCTTCCTCCCCACGGTTGGTCACCCTGCCGCAGTTGCGCTTCACTTCGCTCGCTGTGACCAGCTTACGGTGGGACTTCCACCACAAGAATGCGCCCATGCTGGGCGCACAACAAAAGAGCCCGGCATCAGCCGGGCTCTTAAGTACTTGGCGCTCAGCTTAGTTGAGGCGGCTCTTGACCTGACCGACCGCGTCGCTGAAGAGTTCGGACCGAACCTTCGTGTCGGCCTTCTTTGCCAGAACATTTTCGGCAGCAGCGATTGCCAGATCGACGGCAGCGGAACGCACCGCCTTCATCGCATCGGCTTCCGCCTGCTTGATCTTCTGCTCGGAAACCGTCGTGCGGTTTGCGACGAATTCTTCCGTCTTCTTCTTGGCTTCGGCGGTCAGCATTTCGGCCTCGCGCTCGGCTGCAGCAACGATGTGTGCAGCTTCAGCTTCGGCTTCCTTACGCTTGCGCTGATATTCGGCCAGCAGGTGCTGGGCTTCTTCGCGCAGGCGCTTGGCTTCCGAGAGCTCGTTGCGGATCTGATCGGCGCGGTCGTCCAGCGACTTGGCCATCATGCCCGGAACCTTGAGGTAAACAACCAGCGCCAGGAACAGGACAAGGCCGACAAATGCGAAGAATGTTGCGTCGAATGCAAATTCCATCGATCAAGCCCCCTTCTTGATATCAGCGACTGCGGCGGCAACATCTGCCTTTGCCGAGGTGCCGATCAGCTGCTCTACGACAGCCGTTGCTGTTTCTTCGGCGATGGTGCCGACGTCAGCGAATGCCTTCGCCTTAATGTCTGCGATGCGACCTTCGGCAGCCTTGAGCTTTTCGGCCAGACCTGCTTCCACGGCCTTGCGGTCGGCTTCCGCCTTCAGCTTGGCAGCGTCGCGGGCGGCTGTGCCGATCGCGTTCGACTTGGCGCGCGCGGCGGCCAATTCGGCTTCGTAAGCGGCAACATCGGCGTCCGCTTCCGCCTTCAGGCGGCCTGCCTCATCGAGGTCCTGCGAGATGCGGTTGTGACGCTGCTCGAGGATATTGCCGATGCGCGGCGCGATGACCTTTTGCATGAGCACGAAGAAGACGACAAACGTAATTGCCAGCCAAAGCAGCTGCGAAGCGTAGGTCGTCGAATCGAAAGGCGGAAACACGCCGCCACCATGATGCTCGGCTGGTACGCCGGTCTCGGTGTGGACATCGCCTGCTGCCGGGGCGGCATGCGTGTCTGTACCGGTTGCTGCACCAGTTTCTGCGGTTCCCGCCGGGGCCTCTTCGGCGTAAGCCGGGGTCACAAAAAACATGCTCACCTCCAGGTGTACTGCAAATGCAAAGGATCACGGCATGCGGACTGCAGGCCGTGATCCTTCAATGCGCCTGTATTAAACGGCGAAGAGCAGGAGGAGAGCGACGAGCAGCGAGAAGATGCCCAGAGCTTCCGTAACGGCGAAGCCGAAAACCAGACGGCCGAACTGGCTGTCAGCAGCAGACGGGTTGCGCAGAGCGCCGGACAGGTAGCTGCCGAAGATGTTGCCGAGGCCGAGAGCCGTACCGGCCATACCAAAGCAAGCCAGACCTGCACCGATGAACTTTGCTGCTTCCGCTTCCATGTTGAACTCCTTTGAAATGGTTGTGTTGCGGCGAAATTGACTGACGCCGGAGGGACGTCAATGTCGGTATCCCTTAGTGGCCACCCGGATGGATCGCGTCATTGAGGTACATGCATGTCAGCACCGCAAAGACGTAAGCCTGGAGGAAGGCGACGAGGAACTCGAGACCGGTCAGGGCGACCGTCATAATCAGGGGAAGAACGGCTCCACCAACACCGACCGCACCCAGCGCTCCAAGCGAGGCAACGAAGCCTGCGAACACCTTCAGGGTGATGTGACCAGCCAGCATATTGGCGAAAAGACGAACAGAGAGCGAAATCGGGCGGGACAGGAAGGAAATGATTTCGATCGACACAACAAGGGGCAGAAGAATGCCAGGAACGCCTTGCGGGACAAAAACATTCAGGAAGTGGAAGCCGTGCTTATAAAAGCCGTAGACGAGAACCGTGCCGATAACGAGCAGCGCTAGCGCGAAGGTGACGATGATCTGGCTGGTGACCGTAAAGAAGTACGGGAACATGCCGAGCAGGTTTGCCGTCAACACGAACATGAAGAGCGAGAAGACCAATGGGAAGAACTTCATCCCCTTGGATCCGGCGCCTTCCTTCAGCATGTTGGCGATGAACTCGTAGGACATCTCCGCAACCGACTGTGAGCGGCCCGGCACGATCGCCCGGTTGGACGTCGAGAAATACAGGAAGCCGGCGGCAACGGCAGCGGACGCCACCATGAAGAGCGATGCATTCGTAAACGAGAAATCAATTCCGCCGACTTCGATCGGCACAATCTTCTGGATCAGGAACTGATGGGTCGGATCGTTAGACACCGCTTGTTCTCTCTATCTTTAGCCCGCGCGAGACGGGATTATTGCACTGGATCGAACGCCGGAGCGCCCTGCCCTATTTTCCACCATCCTGGCGCTCGGTAGGATCCGGTTTTGCAACCTTCCCCGCAGCGCGCAGAACGTTCAATACGCCGGCACAAAACCCAAGAAGAAGAAGAACGATCAATCCCCAAGGCGCCGTGCCGACAAAACGGTCGAGGAGATAGCCAAGAACGGCGCCTACGACGATAGCGGAGATGAACTCGCTCGAAAGCTTCATCGCCTGGGCATAACCTTTGCGGCTTGCCTCGGCGCTGGCTTCGATAGCCTCTTCCTTCCCTGCTTCTACGCGCTTGGTTGCGAGTTTCGCTTCCAATTGCGCACGGCGCTTCTCAAGACTTTCCTCGCGGTCTTCCGCCATGGTGCTCTCCTCCGCCAGCCGCTGTCCGCGATCCCGCTACCCCGGTTTTCCGGACAACGACCCCAAGGTTTGAGAACCTTTCGGCCCGTTTTGAAGTCGCGCGCAACATAGTTTTAGCAAAAAGCATAGTCAAGGCGTGAGCGGTGGATGTCCAGCCATAAAATAGGCGATAAAAAACATGGGCTTAGGCTGATCTTGGCGCACTTATCCAAAATCGACCGAAAGAATCCGCTTTCCTGTGCTGCCAAGAGACGCAAAATCGCGTCAGGATTGGCTTTTTCCTCAGCTCCAACCGCCGCCATAGGTGCGATAGAAGACGTGCAGGCCGATGCGGCCGACCTTTTCCATGGTCTTTGCCCATTTCGGACGAACGTAGACGGCATGGTAGTGCGTGGCGGAGCCAACCTGCGGGAGCCAGATCTTGCCGGCGGTGACCGCCATCGCGACTTCGCGGGCGATTCTCCAGTGATACTGCGAGTTCACCCGGTCCTTGATGTTGTCGCAGGCAAAGGAGAACTGGCATCGGTTGCGCCAATCCTCGTTCTGGTAGACGACGCCGCAGATCGTCTTCGGGTAGGCCGGATTGCGGACGCGATTGAGAATGACCTGCGCGACGGCGGCCTGCCCCTTCACCGTTTCGCCACGCGCTTCGAAATAGATGCCGGATACCAGGCACTGCTGCTCGGCCGCCGAAAACACCGAGGGCGCCAAGATGCTTGCGGCCCAGGCGTGATCCCGCGGGCCGATCTGCGGCACGAAGCGGCCGTCGTCGGCCTTGTCGGTGAGAATCGAATCGAACGGCGACTGACGGGAGTAGTCGGGAGCGGCCGGCGCATAGGCCGTCGCCAGCACGTCAGCCTTTGCGTTGGTAACGAGACCAGCCAGCATGGGCGAGACGCCGCGGTCCGGCTTGGGCGGTTCCTTCTTATAGAAATTGGTCGCGATCTGGATTTCCTTGCCCTTGATCTTCGGCTTCACGAAGGCGGATTTGTCCTTCAGGTCGAAGGTGGGCTGAAAGAGCAGGCGCGTTCGCTGGAGAATGGACCCGGCGGAAAAGTCCTTCGGCGGCTGCACCGTTTCGACAGCAACGACGCGGCCTTTCTTGGCCGGGCGATTGACGCGGTCCTCGTCCGACGTCGCCTCGTGTCCCTTGTCCTTCGCCATGAATGCGACCTTGCGGCCGTCGGGCAAAACCATGCCGGCCCCGGCAGCAATCGTGCCCGTGACTACGGGATCGGCAAAGGTCAGCTCAGCCTGATGGATCGAACCTGCCGGCGAATTGGTTAGAACCATGCGCCAGTTTTCCCTACCCTGGTCGAGGCCGGCAAGCAGAGCCGCGAGGTCGGCATGCGACGCCATCGTCGGTGACATCAGCCACCCGCAAACGCCGAAGAGCGCGGGTGAACTCCAATTTTGAAGCAAGAGGCGCAGCTTGCCACGGGAAGGGCTATTTCGACGCAACGCGAGACTCCGGCATGAGACGCATGAACATGCCGTTGAAAATGTCTCATTAACCTTGATGCTTGGTTAATGCCGTGGCCCTCCGGAGACGAAAGATTAGCGCGAGGGAAAATAAAAAGCCCGGCGGATCGCCGGGCTCAGATTGCTGACAAACCCCTGGCACCGTCTGGGGGTTTGTGATTCATTGGGACATGTTGAAGAAACCTGCCCCCACCCAGACGGCTCTTGAGATGGTGACGCTCGACAGTCTGGTGCCGAA
>NZ_JACUZZ010000064.1:0-4672 GCF_014851595.1 Rhizobium sp. RHZ01 | reverse complement strand
ACGCCTTGAACTCGCCGAAGTACTTCGTGATCGCTGCCGTCAGAGACGTCTTGCCGTGGTCAACGTGGCCGATCGTGCCGATGTTAACGTGCGGCTTGTTGCGCTCAAACTTACTCTTTGCCATTTGGGCTCTCCACTCTTTTAAGGTCCCGTGAGGGATCTAATTCTTGTTATCGGTCAATTGGTATTCCGGTCACTTCTGACCGGAATACTTTGCCTGGATTTCCGTTGCGACGTTCGACGGGACCGGCGCGTAGTGATCGAAGGTCATCGTGTACTGAGCACGGCCCTGTGACATGGAGCGCAGGTTATCGACGTACTTGAACATGTTCGCCAGCGGAACGTTGGCGGCGATGACGACGGCGATACCACGGCTTTCCTGGCCCTGGATCTGACCACGGCGGGAGTTCAGGTCACCGATAACGTCACCGACGTAATCTTCCGGCGTGACGACTTCGACCTTCATCATCGGCTCGAGGAGCTGAGCGCCGGCCTTCTTGGCTGCTTCACGGAAGCAAGCACGCGAAGCGATTTCGAACGCCAGAACCGACGAGTCGACGTCGTGGAAGGCACCGTCGATGAGCGTCGCCTTGACGCCGAGCATCGGGAAGCCAGCCAGCGGACCGGAAGACAGAACGCTTTCGATACCTTTCTGAACGCCCGGAATGTATTCCTTCGGAACTGCACCACCGACGATCTTGGACTCGAACTTGAAGTCTTCGCCATCCGGGTTCGGTTCGAAGACGATCTTGACGCGCGCGAACTGACCGGTACCACCGGACTGCTTCTTGTGCGTGTAGTCTTCTTCGTGCTGGCGCGTGATGGTTTCGCGGTAGGCAACCTGCGGAGCACCGACGTTTGCTTCAACCTTGAATTCGCGACGCATGCGGTCGACGATGATGTCGAGGTGAAGTTCGCCCATGCCGGCGATGATCGTCTGGCCGGATTCCTGGTCGGTCTTGACGCGGAAGGACGGGTCTTCAGCAGCCAGGCGGTTGAGCGCGAGGCCCATCTTTTCCTGGTCGCCCTTGGACTTCGGCTCGATCGCGATCTGGATGACCGGCTCGGGGAATTCCATGCGCTCGAGAATAACAGGCTTCAGCGGATCGCAGAGCGTGTCACCCGTAGTGGTTTCCTTGAGACCAGCGAGAGCAACGATATCACCTGCGAAGGCTTCTTCGATGTCTTCACGCGAGTTCGAGTGCATCTGCAGCATACGGCCGACGCGCTCGCGCTTGTCCTTGACCGTGTTCAGAACCGACGAACCCTTTTCGAGCTTGCCGGAATAGATGCGTGCGAAGGTCAGCGAACCGACGAACGGGTCGTTCATGATCTTGAATGCGAGCATCGAAAGCGGCTCGGAGTCGTCAGCGTGACGCTCGATTTCGGCTTCCGTCTTGAAGTCGATGCCCTTGATCGCCGGAATATCGAGCGGCGACGGCAGGTAATCGACAACGGCGTCGAGCAGCGGCTGAACGCCCTTGTTCTTGAAGGCGGTGCCGCAGAACATCGGGTGGAACTTGACGTCGATCGTGCCGCGACGGACGAGCGCGCGGATCTGATCGTTGTCGGGCATGGTGCCTTCGAGGTAGGCTTCCATCGCGGCTTCGTCGATCTCGACAACGGTCTCGATCAGCTTTTCGCGATATTCTTCAGCCTTGACCTTCATGTCTTCCGGGATTTCGACGACATCCCACTGGGCGCCGAGCGATTCATCGCGCCAGACGAGAGCGTTCATCTCGATCAGGTCGACAACGCCCTTGAAGTCGCTTTCTGCGCCGATCGGCAGCTGCATGACGACAGCCGTTGCGCCGAGACGGGTCTTGATCATCTCGACGGAGCGGTAGAAGTCCGCACCGGTCTTGTCCATCTTGTTGCAGAAGATCATGCGCGGAACATTGTACTTCTCTGCCTGGCGCCAGACGGTTTCCGTCTGCGGCTCAACACCGGCGTTGGCGTCGAGAAGAGCAATCGCACCGTCGAGAACGCGCAGCGAACGCTCGACTTCGATGGTGAAGTCGACGTGGCCGGGGGTGTCGATGATGTTGAAGCGGCGCATCTTGCCGTCACGGCCCTTCCAGAAGGTCGTGGTGGCAGCGGAGGTGATCGTGATACCACGCTCCTGCTCCTGCTCCATCCAGTCCATCGTGGCCGCGCCATCGTGCACTTCGCCGATCTTGTGCGACTTGCCGGTGTAGTAAAGGATACGCTCAGTCGTCGTCGTCTTGCCGGCGTCGATGTGCGCCATGATACCGAAATTTCGGTAGTCTTCAATTTTATATTCGCGAGCCATTGTGGACTGCCTTTCGAACCCGTTCGGGATTACCAGCGATAATGCGAGAACGCACGGTTGGCGTCAGCCATCTTGTGCGTGTCTTCGCGCTTCTTGACCGCGGAACCACGGTTGTTGGATGCATCGAGAAGCTCGCCCGACAGTCGGTCGATCATGGTCGTTTCGTTGCGCTTGCGCGCGGCAGCGATCAGCCAGCGGATGGCCAGGGCCTGACGGCGCTCCGGACGAACATCAACCGGAACCTGGTAGGTTGCACCACCAACACGGCGCGAACGGACTTCAACGTGCGGAGCAACGTTGTCCAGAGCCTGATGGAACACGCCGAGCGGCTCCTGCTTGGACTTGCCCTGTACGGAGTCAAATGCGCCGTAGACAATGCTTTCAGCGACGGACTTCTTGCCGTCAAGCATGATTGCATTCATGAACTTGGTAACAACCAGATCGCCGAACTTCGGGTCCGGGTTGATCTCGCGCTTTTCTGCTCTGTGACGTCTGGACATACTTCTCGTCTCTTCAATTGTTAAAGGCGCTCTACCACGCGGAGGACCTCGCGCAGCGCCGGGATTTCAAAGCCGAATTACTTCGGACGCTTCGCACCGTACTTCGAACGGCGCTGCTTGCGGTTCTTGACACCCTGGGTATCGAGAACGCCGCGGATGATGTGGTAACGAACACCCGGAAGGTCCTTAACACGGCCGCCGCGGATCATGACGACAGAGTGTTCCTGAAGGTTGTGGCCTTCACCGGGGATGTAACCAATGACTTCGAAGCCGTTGGTCAGGCGGATCTTTGCGACCTTACGCAGAGCCGAGTTCGGCTTCTTCGGCGTCGTCGTGTAGACGCGGGTGCAAACGCCGCGCTTCTGCGGGTTCTCCTGCAGGGCAGGAACCTTATTACGCTTTACGTTCGCCTGACGCGGCTTGCGGATAAGCTGGTTTACGGTAGGCATTCAACCATCCCTTACGTTTATATCTCAATCCCTTGCGGGCGTAACTCGCGCCGTCTCCGGCAAGATCACACGCTTGTCTCAATGCGCAAAACATGGCCCGATCCGCTTTCGCAGATGGACCACTGAGAGCAGAGGACGCAAAAGACATGCGTCATGCGTGCAGGCATCATATCTTCAACGTGCGTTTCGAACCTTGTTTGAGGTGATCTCCGGGGCGCGTCGCCCCGAATGGCCATGCCTCACATGGGTCCGGATGGCGCGGGTACTACTGGTTTCCCGTCGTCTCGTCAAGGCCGTTAAGAAATAAACTTAGGCCAAACGCCTTGAAACCCGGCCACTACGCGCTCTTTTGGAGCTTCTAGGCGCATTCGCTGCTGCACAGCAAGATAAACTTGAGCATTGCAGTAAAAAGCGGCTATGGAATCACCGATTGCAGACGCTAAACGCATGAAATCAGATTCAAATCTCGAATCGAAGGACATCCGATGATCACCGCCCCCGACAACGACAACATTTCCGAAGGCCCGATGGTCTTCATCATCATCGGCAAGGGCTATGAGTCCGACAACAGCGAGGGCGTCGATCTCCATATCATGCTCAAGGCCGCCGACGACGACAGCGCCGTGCGCGAGGCTCTGAATGCGCTTGCGGAAGAAGGTTTCATCGAGGCCGACCTCGACCAGATCGGCATGCTGACCGAAGTGCCGTCCGAGGAGCCTCACGCCTCCGCCTATCAGGGCGCCGTCGACGGCGAAGTCGCGATCATCCGCTTCAGCTGAGGCAACGATGAAGCCGGATGCGCTCAAGGTGCTGATCTATGCAACCTGGCGCGACCGGCTGCTGGTTTTCGATGAGCCGGACTTTCCGGAGATCGAGCTTCAGGTTCCGGGCGGCACGGTAGAAGCTGGCGAAGATATCGCCGCGGCAGCCCTTCGAGAGTTTTCGGAAGAAACGGGAATCCTGTCTAAGACTCCCCTCGCCCCGCTGGTTGTCAATGACTACCGTTTCTACAAGGATGGCAGCGACGTCTGCCACCGGCGACATTACTTCCACATTCCGCTTGAAGGTGAGCAGCCCTCCACCTGGCTGCATCGCGAAATGACGCCGTTCAGCGGCGGGGGTCCAATCCTGTTCCGTTTCTTCTGGCTCAGCTTCGACGATGCCCACGTTCGGCTGGGCTACGGTATGGAGCAAGGCCTACCGCTGCTGAGCTGAGCCCTTGCAAAATCGAACTCAATCGGCATAGGGGGCGATCGATGTGATCGCACCCCTGCCACACCACCCGGCATGTGGGTCCGCACCGGGCGGTTCGAGAGATTGAGGTTAGACGAGCCTGGGCATTCCAAGTTGGTCAGCCCATCTAATGGTGAGGGTGGCGTTAAGGAGCTTGCCGCTGTTGCGCCACCAGCGACCGGCATTTGCTGCCACTT
>NZ_JACUZZ010000063.1:0-5677 GCF_014851595.1 Rhizobium sp. RHZ01 | reverse complement strand
CGGAGCGGCAATTAGAAAACGATCAGACTCTTGTCAGCGACAATCAGCGTGATACCTTCACCCCGACCGCGACATAAGAGTCTCATCCAGATTGTCGCGCGCGTCTCATCCTGATCGCCGCGCTATAACGGGTCCCGAACCGACCACCTCGGTCCTTCGTTTGATCTCTCCATTGAGGCGCTCAATCGGGTTCATGCTGTGAAGCTTGGTCCAGTGTTGCTTGGGAAAGGTCATGTAGACGAGCACATCTTCCTCCACACTATCCATGAGGCCAGCAAGTTTCGGCACTTTCGGCCTGATCTGATCGGCGACATTGCGCCATTGTTGGCTGGCGGCCTCGGGCGTGTCCTGGGCAAAAGCTGTTGCAATGAAAGCGGAGACCACGCGTCGGCCACTCCTGCCGGCATGGGCCAGCGCATTGCGCATGAAGTGAACCCGGCATCTTTGCCAAGTGGCGGAAAAGCCGCTCTCTCGGCCAGGACAAAGGCAACCTTGCGATTCGCGCGACCTGGCCCAGAGTTGCGATTAGGGCTCGACAGTCGTGGGTTGGTGTTCAGAGATGCCAACCTCATAACGCGCGCTCGTGCGCCTACCGACGGGCATCGTATGAGCCGCCATTGGGTTTTGCTGCAGCCTCTGCGAGCTTTTCACGAGCAAGGCGCAGGAGTTCTTCTCCGTCGCGTGTGCCTTGTTGCCACAGCGATGTTAGTAGAATCGCGATTTCAGCGACTGCTCTTCGGTCTCGCTCGACACCGTTCTCGCGGCACAACGTCTTCAGCGCGAGTTTGATGGTGGAGGAATCAGGAACCATTTGCAGGTCTATGCCCATCGGTTGCTTGCCTCCCGAGAGCTCCAGCATCGCGATAGTTCTATGGACATCGCCCTCACGATTAGACCTACTAGTTTTCTCGGCCCACACTGTGCTCGTACGCAAAAGGACTTTCCTGGTCGGCGGGACCGGGAAAGCCCTTGATCTTTCGCCGCGCGGGTCTCGGGCTGTGCGACTCGGATCAACCAGAGATTGCCTGATATTATTCGCCGAAGAAATCAGACTGAAGCCTGAATCTCGTTTGGACTTTGGTCTGACGAGTGGAAGGCGCTATCCTTCGGCCAATTGAGTGTAGCGGCGCAAAGTCACGGTCTAGGGACCGACGTTACCACTCCCCGCACGATAGGGTTGCCATCCACTTTTATTTTGCAAACTGCCTCTGCTCTCTCACCTGGCCGGTTTCGCTCTTTCAAGGTGACGGCGACTTGCTTTTGTTCTTCCTTGCTAGGGGGATAGCAAAACGACCATGCGTCGCTGAGATAGAATGGAACGTCCGACGGCAGCCCCAAATAGCGTCGAGTTTCTCTCTCGTTGGGTACATCAACCATGATCGCACGGAATCCGCTTGGGTAGGAAAGTGAAAATGCACCCTCGGGCATCGGTGGTCTTGTGAAGTACCCCGCGCGGTATTCGTAATATGCCAGATAAGCTGCGCCTGCGACGATAGCCGTAACTATAACCCGGTCTTTCCACTTCCCCATCTGCCCCGCCCAATTTCCCCGCGCAGCTTTCAACAAAGCGACGAGCGCCCCACGGCCTACGTCTTGATTCCATTATATTCAAGAAGGCGATCATAGTACTTCTCGGCCCTTCGCATAGCCCGGCATTCCTCAAAGGCAGAACGAAACCCCGCGAATTTTCGGGGCCTTTGAGGTGGAATTAAGAGGACGCACCAGAGCAGGCGCAAGAGCTTCGCTAGCGTAGAAGCCGCGTTCGTCAACAAAGAGCCCCGGCGGGTGCAGGCGATCGGGACACGCTGCGAGGCTACAGCCCTAGGCGAGCCGGAATACTACGCTTGCATCAAGCGCCGCCGCAAGGAATGCGGACTGGGCTTCTCCCTGGGTTGCAGTGCCTGCCACGGTAGGAGCGCAGGCCTGCATTGCCGAGAAGAAGGCGAGGCCGTTTGTCACCGGCCAATTCGTAAAGAGCATATCAAGGGCTTCTTCTGCCGATGCAACAGTATGCAGCATGCGGTTGCGTTCAACGACTAAGACCAGCCAACCCGGTGTCGACACAAGGTCTCCGATTCCGCTTTACAGGGATACGCACTGATGGATAGCGCGGTCACTCTTTATAAACCCCGCCCGTGACATGTTGTTCCCATTATTCCACGGGAAGACGAAGCAGGAGCAATTCCAGCAACTCTCGGGGCGCGAGCGTCGAATTCGACGACATAAGCTCTATGGCGACATTTGCGGCGGCTTGCGCCTGGATGCTTTCAGGATCGGTTCTCTTCCGGTAGGGAGTTGTTGCCGTAAGGGGCAAGGGCGTCCGCAGCGGACGTCGATCCGCCTTATCGGTATTTGGTGCACGAGGACCGAAATGCCCAATGAGGTCGGACGGGTAGAGGGCATTAGTCGTGCCGGTGCAAGCGGGCTGCAAGGGACTGCGGATCTTCTGGAGCCACGCCCGCCGCCCTGTTCGGCGAGGAGGACGGCGACTGCCGAGGCGCGCCGGCCGCGTGTGACTTATCTCCTCACCGTCCTTTATCCGGCATTGCGCTTTTCATAAAATGCCATGAATTCTTCGAACGGGAGGGCCTTTGAGTATAGCCAACCTTGTCCGAACTGAATGCCGGAATGACGCAGGCTCGTTACCTGCTCCACTGTCTCGATCCCTTCCGCGACCATCTTGAGTTTCAGGCTATGGGTCATCTCGATGATAAGGTGTCACCAGGCTTGTCGCGGCATTCCGGCCGATAGCATCTACGAAGGACCTGTCGATCTTGAGCACCGACGTTCGGCGGCTGGTCACCGGAGATTGTCGGTCGCCGGCCCCCAGTCACGGTCGATGGCTCAGGGGCACGCGGCGTAGTCGCAGTGGCAAGTTACGAGGCCGGGAAATCCGACGGCCACTCCGCCATGCCGTCCGAACGAACCTGGGCAACCCTGCGATACGTGTAACAAACACGATGCTACTTGTATAAGAGGTCTTGTGGTGCTCTCCTTCGGCCGCTGTCCTATCGTTGGGAGAAGACCATGCCGAACATGATGAAAGCAGCGGTTGTCCTCGATTTCAATAAGCCACTGGTTATTGAGCAAATGCCGATACCAGACCCTGCGGATGATCAGATACTGGTGCGTTTCGCTGCGACAGGCGTCTGCCATACCGATCTTCACGCCGCTCGTGGGGATTGGCCCGTCAAACCAAGTCCACCGTTCATCCCAGGCCACGAAGGCGTTGGATATGTCGCCAAGGCCGGTCGTTCGGTGAAGCGGTTGAAGGAGGGCGACCGGGTCGGCGTTCCGTGGCTCCATACTGCTTGCGGATACTGCTCTCATTGCCGGACGGGTTGGGAAACGTTGTGCGGAAGCCAGCAGAACACGGGCTATTCTGTCAATGGCTCCTTTGCCGAGTACGGCCTCGCGGACCCCGACTTTGTCGGCATCCTCCCTGACAAACTCGATTTCGGCCCGGCAGCGCCGGTCCTGTGTGCTGGCGTTACCGTGTACAAGGGCCTCAAGGAAACCGAAGTGAACCCTGGCGAGTGGGTAATGATCTCAGGCATCGGTGGCCTTGGACACATGGCCGTCCAATATGCAAAAGCGATGGGAATGCACGTCGTTGCCGTCGACGTTTCCGAAAGCAAGCTCACTCTTGCGAGCCAACTTGGGGCGGATGTGACGGTCGATGCACGGGAACCCGATGCAGTTGCCAGGGTCCAAAAGGAAGTCGGCGGGGTGCATGGCGCGTTGGTGACTGCTGTGTCTCCGGAGGCTATGGAGCAGGCTTTCCACATGCTGCGTTCCAAAGGGACGATGTCGCTCGTCGGACTGCCGCCGTCCATGATCAGCCTTCCCGTCTTCGACACGGTTCTCAAACGCATCACGGTGAGAGGCTCGATCGTCGGCACACGCCAGGACCTTGAGGAATCTATCGGCTTTGCCGCCGACGGGAAGGTGGCGTCCCACTTCAGTTGGGACAAGCTTGAGAACATCAACGACATTTTCGCGCGCATGGAGGAAGGCAAGATCGACGGCCGGGTCGTCATCGACCTCCAGTAGCCCGTTAGCGAACACAAGGAGAAGTGCAATGCAGGGCTCCATGACCAGACGCACGCTTATGCAGTTCGCAGGCGCAGCCGCCACAGTCGCGACGACATCAAACCTGCTCATGTCCGCGGCACGTGCAGACACGATCAGCGGGGACATGTACTGGGAACTCGTCCGCCACCAGTTCATCTTCCCGGACACAGCAATTCCGATGAACAGCGCGAACCTTTGCCCGTCCTTCGAGTCTGTGGCATCAAAGGTGGCAGAATTGACCCGCGTCGTGGACTACGACGTTTCGTTGAATAACCGGGCGCAGTTCAACGACCGGCTCTCCAGTTCCCGAATGAAGGTCGCGGCCCAGATCGGAGCCGATCCGGATGAAATCGCCCTGGTTCGAAACACCTCCGAGGCTAACAGCGTCATCACCAACGGTCTCGACTTCAAGTCGGGAGACGAGGTAGTCATTTGGGATCAGAACCACGTCACGAACAACGAGGCGTGGGATATCCGGGCCAGGCGGTTTGGCCTGAAGGTCGTGCGCGTGGCATTGCCGCGACTACCCGAGAGTGACGAACAAATCGTCGAGCTGTTCTCCAAGGCCTGCACCGACCGAACGAAGGCCGTCAGCTTCACCGAATGCTCCAACGTGAGCGGACTGAAGCTTCCGGCCAAGAAAATTGTGGTGATGGCTCGCGAGAAGGGCATTCATTGTCATGTCGACGGGGCTCAGAGCTGGGGCGCGTCAGCGCTCAACCTCCACGACATGGGATGCGACACCTTCTCGGCCAGCGCGCACAAGTGGTTCATGGGTCCGAAGGAGGTCGGTATCCTCTATGTGCGCAAAGGACGCGCCGGCGGAATATGGCCAAACACGATCGGCTACACTGGAGAGATTAAGGTCGAACTCGACCTCGACAACGCAAAGAAGTTTGAAACGCTCGGACAACGCGATGATGCAGCCATCGCAGCGATCGCGGACACTGCGGATATTCACACTCAGATCGGCCCGCGGCGTGTAGAAGCCCGCATAGCGGAACTCGCGAGCCAACTAAAGCAGGGATTAAAGGATCTCGGGGCTACCCTTGTCACTCCGGAAAATCCGGCGATGAGCGGCGGGGTTGTTGTGATAGAGGTTCCGAAGCAAAACCAAAAAACGGTGGTCGACACCCTTTATTCAAAATTCGGGATAGCAGCCTCTTCCAGCGGCGGGTTACGACTTTGCCCCCACATTTACAATACACAGGCCCACATCCAACGTGCTCTCGACGGAGTAGCCTCGATGCGTGACCTTATAAAAACCTGACGGATAGCGGCATCTACTTACCCTCAGTACACCGGACATGATCCAGCAGCACTACGGCGGTTTTTGCCACAGGACAAGGCGGCGTTGGCAGCGCGCATTTTAAACGAGGTTTGGCAAGCGGCCTAATGAGAGTCGCTGTGCTGCAAAACGGGTGGCAGCGGGTCGGTTAGCTCCAGCTAGCCGATCGCGCTCGCTCCGCACGACCTTAGAGCGGATCATTGCTTATCGGAATCGGTGCGCGATTCCCAAATCAGCAGATTTGTGATTCATCATGGATGCTGGAATGGAGGCCAGCATCCATGACACGACCCTATTCGAATGATCTTCGTGAGC
>NZ_JACUZZ010000062.1:0-5684 GCF_014851595.1 Rhizobium sp. RHZ01 | reverse complement strand
CTGCGCGTAGGCAGTCGGTAGCTCTGTCGGAATGACGAGCCAGGACACCGCCGCCAGCCAAGTTGCACACCAAGCAAGAAACCTTGTCATGATCGCACCTTTTCTTTCTTTGGTGGAAGACGGATCACCGTCTCCACCGGACGTCTGGGCAACCTCGCTTGCACCCGCAGAAAATGCAGCCGCCGGTCGAGCGAAAAATACTTGCGGATGCGGAGGCCCCTCGCAACTCCATGAAGACAGGCTAGCAGCAATCAGCCCCGGCCGCACGTACGTTACGGTAAATTACGGGAGCCGATCTATGCCCGTCATGGCTGTCCAATGTGGAGAATTGCTGTCGACGTGCAGTTGGAATGCAAATTCATGCCGATCGTGCGAAATAGCGCGCTCGTGATCGCCGGACGAGCTAGTCAGATCGGGTTGATCAAGCAGTCACGGGCGCTACGATGAACTGTCATGTGTCACAGCGATCTAAGTCATCGCTGATGGGCGCGGAAACGGAAGTTGAACAGCGCCGAATGTTCGAACCACGGTGGCCCGCCTTCTTGTGAGGCCACGGGAGGTGAGATCAGCTATCGCCGCTACTCAAACGGCCGCGCAGATCCTCAGCAAGGAACTTTTGGTTTTCGAGCAGACGCTCATAGAGAACGAGCATCTCCGGCGTAATGTCCTCCCAGGACCCACCAGCGAATCTGGCCTGATGCTGCACCTCGCCCGTTTGGATCCGGGAAATGCGTTGCGAGAGATCTTCTATCATCGCGGCGCATTCTGCGAGGCGCTCGACGATCGTCGCGCCCATGTCTCCCTCCATGAAACATGCATGCTGCTGAAATGAACAACGAGCGCTGCCGAAATGCAAGCGGCTATCGGGTTGGTTCCCAACCCCGTCGTGTATTGGGACATGGTCCAATCCTGGGCCGGACTTTGTCTTCAAATGGCCGACCGGGCGTGGGGAAGCCACTGAAGCCAGAGACCGCTTCGACCCCAAGGCGAAATGGCGGTCGAGAACGGAAAGTGGTATGGGGCGGGATCGCAACTCGGTTCCGCTGATATGGCGGACGAACACCAGGCGACCCATACCACAAAAGCAAAGGAACCCGTGCGGCGATATCTCCTGGCGTCTGTACTGGCTATGGTTTGGGCGGTGAGCGTTCCGGTGCAATCCGTTGCGCAATCCTTGCCCCTGCCGGAGTTCCCAGAGGTGGAATTCGGCTCACGCAAGATATTCCTGATGCTTTTTTTGATGCTCGGCCCAATTAAGATACTGGTGCCATTCAAGGTCCTTGCGGGCAGCTACGAGCCCAGCGTTCGGCGACAATTAGCCACCAGAGCGATCCTGTTCTCGGCGGCGGCGCTCGCCATCGCCGGATTTCTCGGACGCACCATGCTTGAAAATCTGGAGATTTCGTTGCCGGTGCTGGCGATGACGGGCGGCATTATCTTGTTCATGGTGGCTTTGCGAACCGTTTTGCAGCCGACCGCGGACCCAATGATACGGCCAACGGAGCAGGGCCAGATAGACTTGAAATTTGCTCTGGCACCGTTGGCGTTTCCAACAATTGTGACGCCCTATGGTATAGCTGCCGTCATCGTCTTCGCTACGTTGGCGGGTGACCGGCAAGCGGAAGGCGTTACCGTGGCAGCGATCGTATTGCTGATCCTGACGCTTGACTGGCTGGCCATGATGTTTGCTGAATCCATCCTCAGATGGATCGGAACGTCATTGCAGGTTTTGGCGGTTGTGCTCGGGGTTACCCAAGCCGCTCTGGGACTGCAGATCATTCTGCATAGTCTAAGCATGATTGCTTGGTAACCGCCGCATTCTCACTAGGGAAGTTTGCACGCCTCGAATGTCCGCCCTGGCGCTCGGTGGCTTGATTACTTCAGTGGCACACGCGATGGCGAAGGAGTGTTTGCTCATGCCACAGTTGACCACACCCTCAGATTACATTTGCCCCAGTGGCAAGGCGAGAACCTCGCCGAGTATTACGTCAGCTCGCGCTTGCTGTCGTGGCTTCCGCCGAGATCTCAGGGCCCCGAGGAAACAATCGACGTTTCGTCGCCTGGTGAGGCGGAACTGCCCCTGGAGGATGGAATTGTCGCTAAGAGCGCTTTGCTGTAACAAGCCCGGTCAGCGCGGTCCGCGATCGAAAAGCACGCACCGGATCGCATCCTTACAATCGGAGGCGACTGTCTCGTCGATCTGGCCCCAATCGCGTATCTCAACAAGCGATACGGTGGGGACGTCGGAGTGCTCTGGATAGATGCACATCCAGATATCCAGACGCTGAAGGACACCGGTCACGCGCACGCGCAGGTGCTCGGTATGCTCCTTGGCGAGGGCCGACCGCGATTTCGTCGGCGAGGTTGATATCCCTGTTCGACCGTCCAAGGTCATGTATGCGGGGCTGGACGAGTGGTCTGCTAATGAGCAGAAGGTCATTGATCGCCTGAACCTCCGACACACATCCTCGCGTAAGTTGTACGGCGACAGTAACGCAATCCTGAAGTGGATTGCGGACGAGGACATCAAGCAGCTTGCAGTGCATTTCGACGTCGATGCGATCCTGCCCGGCCGTTTCCCGCCAATTCTTTTCAATAAACCGGGTACTGATAAAACGTTTCTATCCGGTGTCCCCAGGGGGCGCCTGGAACCTGAGCACGTGGTGCGGCTCCTTCGGGATGTGTCTGCTGCTTGCGAAATCGTGGGGATGGCCATCACCGAATACATTTCCTGGGATGCGATCGAAACCAGAAAACTTCTGAGCCAACTCCCGCTGGTCTAGCCGGGACCGATACATCGATCCAGTCATGAGACTAAGCCGATGGCAACGGACATGGAGCTACCTCCCAGATGTCGCGGGCATATTCGGCGATCGTGCGATCGCTCGAGAACCTTCCTGAAGCCGCGATGTTCATGATCGCCTTGCGGCTCCAAGCTTCCGGATTCCGATAGAGTGATTGAAGATTGGAATCTGCATCCACGTAGGAGGTGAAATCGGCCAAATGCATGTAAGTATCGCCACCGACCAGAAGTATGTTGCGCAGCGCGTCGGTGACTGCCGGCTCATTTCGCGAGAATTCGCCTGAGAAGATCAGGTCGAGGACAGCGCGTATCTCTGGCTCGTTCTCATAGTGCCAGCCGGGGCTATACCAGCAGCGGCTGTTTGCAACTTGGTCTGCGGTCAGCCCAAACAGGAAGAAATTTTCTTCGCCCGCGGCCTCGGCCATTTCGATCGTTGCGCCGTCACGCGTGCCGATGGTCAACGCCCCGTTCATCATGAACTTCATGTTGCTCGTGCCGCTTGCCTCGTATCCCGCCATTGATATCTGGTTGGATACGTCGCTGGCAGGAATGAGCTGCTCGGCGAGTGACACGCAGTAGTCGGGCAGGAATAGTAGCCGAAGGCGACCCCGCACCAACGGATCGCGGTCGATCGTGGCGGCAAGATTGTTCAAGAACTTTATAATCAGTTTGGCAGCGTGGTAGGCAGGAGCCGCCTTTCCTGCAAAGAAGAAGGTGCGTGGCGGCATATCGAGACTAGGATTCTGCCGCAGCCGATGGTAGAGGGCGACGACTCGCAGCCCATTCAGGAGCTGTCGCTTGTATTCGTGGATGCGCTTCACCTGGCTATCGAAAATCGTGTCAGGATCAACCAGAACTCCCGCCTGCGCCTTGAGCCAATCGGCAAAACGGACTTTGGCCTTGCGTTTTGCGGTTTGGACGGCGGAAATGAACCCGCTGTCATCGGCAAGCGACCTCAGACGTTCGAGGTCCGTCGCGTTCGCTATCCAGCGGTCGCCGATAGCTTCGGAGATGCATTCGGCAAGACCCGGATTTGACAGCAATAGCCAACGGCGTGGCGTGACGCCGTTTGTCTTGTTGTTGAAACGGTCAGGATAGAGTTCTGCGAGGTCGCTCACGGTGACGTTTCGGAGCAGCTTCGAGTGTATCTCCGCGACACCGTTCGTGCTGTGGGAGCCGGCTATTGCGAGGTGAGCCATCCGCACCAGGTGATTGCCTTGCTCGACAATGGCTATACGCTCGATGCGGCCATTGTCGCCCGGCCAGCGAGTTTGCACCTCTTCCCGCAAGCGGCGATCGATTTCCAGGATGATTTCCAAGTGCCGTGGAAGCATCAACTCAAACCAGCGCACCGGCCACTTTTCCAGCGCTTCCGGGAGGAGGGTGTGGTTTGTGTAGGCAAGGGTCCTTTTCGTGAGGTCCCATGAACGCTCCCAGTCAAGTTTTGCCGTATCCAGGAGGATGTGCATGAGCTCCGCAACGGCGAGACTCGGATGGGTGTCATTGAGCTGGATAGCCACCTTCGTCGGCAGATCGTCCCAATTACTGTTGCTTTTTTGGAAGCGTCGAACCAGGTCGGCCAATGAGCACGCTACAAGGAAATATTCCTGCACGAAGCGAAGGCCCTGTCCCATGCTGGTGGAATCGTCCGGATAAAGAACACGTGTCACGGTTTCCGCTGTCAGCCGTTCGGCCAGTGCGCCAACAAAGTCACCTGCGCTGAATTCCTGGAAATCGAATACGTGGGGAGTTGCGGAAGCCCATAGCCGCAACGTGTTTATCGTTTTTCCGCCGTAGCCGACGACAGGCCTGTCGTAAGGGATTCCGAGCAAGCTTGAAGGCACGCCGGCGATCGCTCTCAGGCTTCCCCCGCGCACTTCGAACGAACATCCAAGCTCGACCGGCACGGCCAAGTGAGGTCGGGCAACTTCCCAGGGATCAGGCCTGCGCAACCAATTGTCCGGTTGTTCGCGTTGCCAGCCATCGACAATCGACTGTTTGAATATCCCGTACTCGTAGCGCAAGCCATAGCCCATTCCAGGCAATTGCATCGTCGCCATGGACTCGAGAAAGCATGCTGCCAAGCGTCCAAGACCACCATTGCCGAGCCCGGCGTCGGGCTCTTCGGAAAGCAAGGCCAATTCGTCCAGCTGATGTCTTTGAAAGAAGCGATCCGCAAGAGGGCCTAGCCCCAGGTTGACAACGTTGTTGTTAAGGGAACGACCGATCAAGAACTCCATCGAGAGATAATAGACCCGCTTGGGGTTCTCGCGATCATAGACCTCTTCTGTCTTTTCCCAGCGCTGGGAAAGAATATCCCGAACGGACCGTGCGACTGCCTCATACCGCTCGCGGTTTCCTATCTCGCTCGATGCCCGCACGTTGTCGAACAGAAGATGACGTTCGTACAACGCGTTGCTGCTGCCACTTAGCTTGAGGGGGCCGCAATCATATTGCGGGGGAATGGAGTCCGTCGCCTCCAATTCAGGAGCTTGGGCTGATGTTTCCTGGTCGTCTGCCATTCCATGCCTCCGAACCT
The DNA here is from genome assembly GCF_014851595.1 of Rhizobium sp. RHZ01. Taxonomy (NCBI): domain Bacteria; kingdom Pseudomonadati; phylum Pseudomonadota; class Alphaproteobacteria; order Hyphomicrobiales; family Rhizobiaceae; genus Rhizobium; species Rhizobium sp. RHZ01. The sequence continues at coordinate 342 of NZ_JACUZZ010000062.1, read as the reverse complement.
GCCGGTCACGATCTTCGGGATTGGTTTACGAGCCATCGCAGTGCCATGCCGTCTTTCACGCGCTCAAAGGTCGAGCTAACGGTCCCGCGTGTTGCATGAAGAGGCGCTTTAGCGGGGCGGGTGCCGGGTTGATGGTGCCTGAAACCAACAGCGCAGTGAAGTATGTTACCGTAAACGACGCACGTAACGACACTGGTGAGGCTGCGGCGGCAAGCTCTAGCAGGCTGTTGAAGAAGTCAGTCGGGTTCGCAAACGAAGCCTGAATCATCTCCGTTGTGGATGTAGATGTGCCCGACAAGGCGTCCGGCTGAGCCGAGAGCAGCCCATCCGCGACCACAGGCC
>NZ_JACUZZ010000061.1:0-8680 GCF_014851595.1 Rhizobium sp. RHZ01 | reverse complement strand
TTGGAGTTCGGCTCGAAGACGCGGCGTCGTGCGGGCGCTGCCGTGAAGAATACTTCCCATAATGCATCCTCTTCCTGACGACTCAGGTTCAATGATGCACCATCACACTCAGGGACTACACACCTAGTCCTGCGCTACGGCACTGCAGCAGGCCTGCTGATCGGCGCGGCGGGGCGCGGATCGAGGAAGCTGCGCCCAAGCTGCCGGAACCACTCTTCTAACTTGACATCCTGTCCGAGATCGCCTGTGATCGCGGGAAGGAACATTTTCTCACCTACATGCTCGCCGAGCGCGCGGTAAGCTTCGAATTGCGGCTCGGAAAAGAACTGGTCGGCCGTCGAATGATGGGGAAATGATGGCTCGTCGAGCTTGTAGCGGCGCAGGAACTCGCCCTCGTTGCCGGTCAGCGATAGTTTGAGATAGACGAGATATCCGATCTCTTGCTCCGAATCCTGGGCGCCCTTCGGATAGAGGATGCGGCATAGCTGAAAATGCGAGCGGCTTAGGCCGGCTTGGTTCAGGCGTAGGTCGTCGAGGTTGACCTCCAGCACAATCCCGAAGTCGATGTAGGCCAGACGCTGTAGGTTGGTGAGCGCATGGAAAGTCATCTGGGGATCGTTCTCACCGTCGACTGCGACGATAAAGCGGCATCGGCGCCGAAGTAGTTCGTAGACGCCAAGATTTTCGATATGCCCGCCGTCCGAGATGTGGACATAGGCGTCATTTTCATCGGCCGTCGCGCTCAGTTCGCGCAACAGATAGCCGATGCCGGGGCCTTTCGTTTCGTCTTCGCCTGCTTTCCGAAGCCATGCGCCCAGCCTGAGGTTCAGCAGCGTCAGCCAGAAGCTGGCATAGCGCGACGTACGCAGCCCCATTTGCGGCGAGACGGCCGCGCCCGACAATGCCATCGCCGTGGCGATGTCCAGTTGCGGATGTCTCTTTTCCCAAAGGCTTGTAGCTTCGTATTTGAGCACCGGTGAGCCAGTGGCGACGGGCGTGAACGAGAAAACGTCCGACAGGCGGCCCCGCATCGACGCATTCTTCGAGCCCGGAAGGTTGACGGCGCAGTTGATGATCGGGAAGTGCGCCCAATCGGGAGTGAATTCAGTGAGGCGGATCGGTTTAGCCGGCTGGCGCGCCGCATCGATCAGGAAGGCGGTGGCGAGCTTCTCCCTGTAATAGCCATGCAGAGAAATCGAATTCACGTCGAGGAAGAGCCAGAGATATCCGAAGATAACCATCAGACTGGCGAATGCGAGGGTGGCATAAGGCAGTTGCAGCGCGGTGTAGCTATAGAAGGCGATCGTTTCCAGCACCGCAAAAAAGATGAAGATGAGAATAGTCAAAAGGATCGGCCTTGCTTTGATGAGCCGGGCCATGACAGCGCCGGTCAATGCCGATCCGGACACGAATACAGCCGCGAGCGTCGTCATCACCCCTCTCTCCGGTACCTCTTTCACCAGCACATTGTAGAGAGTATTCCACAGAGCTGTGACCGGTTGCCACAGCGTATGCACCAGACCGAGCGCCAGCCAAAAAAGCGGCAGCAGGAACATGACCCCGAGCACCGCCATCCAGAAAAGACTGCCCGCGGAGAACAGCGTGATCTTTCTAAGCAGCGGGATCGCGAGGAAAACGGCAAGTAGGCCGATTGACATGATCGAGGTCCACTGGCCGGCCGGTGCGGGTACGATCTCGCGAAGCATGTAGTCGACAAAGGCGAAGGCGGCGGCAAGCAGGGCCACGACGGCGAGGTTCATGAAGATCCCATAGGCCTGGGTCATCGCGATCCCGAGCCGTTCCCACAGCGATCCCGAGAGATAGCTGGCATTCTGCCGGATGGTCCGAAGTAGCTCCGATTCGCCTTCGTTGCGGGCGAATGGTAGATGATCCCGCTTCAGGCTAACCTGCGGATCATCCGGCTGCACAAGCCCGCTCTGGGCCGACTTTCCCCTCTCCGGCAGCGACCCGAGCAATTGCGTTAGGAAGATTCCGGCATAGCCACCGCCCGAAACGGTCGAGAGATAGTCGAACTGGCGGAGAAGATTGCGCTTGGCGAGCGACGACATGACGCCGAGTGCGAACGTCGCGCTGCGAATACCCCCTCCCGACAGCGCGAGCCCTGCTGCCCACGGTTGAGTGGCTGTCAAGCTGTAGCTTTCTCGGCGCCTTTGAACCCAGACAGCTTCTTGCTCCACAAGGTCCCAATGTGCTTCGCCTTTGGCGGCGGACTTTTCCCCCATCGGCCGCCACGTGACGGACTTTGACATTTCATCGTCGATCGGTCCGAGATTGGGATTCGATGCCGCAGCATCCGGGATGAGGTAGCCCTCGGCAGACATGACCGCCTGCAGCGCATGATCCAGCGATATCAGTGCCGTCTGGACGTTTTTGAGTTCGGCGCGGAACTGATCGGTCGTGTCGAGGGCATTGAGCACGCCCGCGGCTTTTTTCGCGTGCCACTTGGCGGTGAACGGACGGACGTGGGTGTTGAGCACGTACCAGACCAGCGTCTCGAAGGTGGTCCCCTTCAGGTTCGCGTCACATATCGCGCGAGCCCGAGCGAAAAGATCGAACACGCTGGTCAGGGCGCGCTCCTCTACGCCCTCGCTATAGCCGAGAGGTTGTGTGGCGATCCGCGATATAAGTTCGATATGAAATGCATGCGCCGCCAAGGCGTCTTGCGCGTCCGGCTCCCAGAGGCGCTTGCCATAGGTTGCGAAGAAAACCTCACCGAATGCGCTATCTGGATCGGTAGCCCCAAGGATTTCGGCCCAGGTCTTCCCGGGATTGCTTGTCTTCGCCACCATGCTCTCCCGTCCCCATTTGGCGCTGCATGCTGTATGCGCAACCAGATGGTTCTGTGGTGAAGGCGCGCAACTCGATCATACAGAGAGACGCGGCACGGGCGCAATGGCCAAGACGCAAGAGGGCGGCCATGTATTGCGGTTTCGCTGTATCGCCGCACAACCCGCCGGCAATCACCGCGCCATAAGATCGCCGAGGCTTCGATCGGTACGTTTCACGCTGTCCGCGAGAATGGCTTGAGGATCTTCCTCGCGAAAGCGCGCTAGCGCCTTCAGGTCCCAAACCCGGATATAGGGATCCTGCGATGTCGTCAGCAGCCAGGTGCCGGTTAGATCGACCGCCGCCGTCTGGACCCATTGATCATCATGGCCGCTGAGATGGACGAGCGAGGTCCAGGACCCCGCCTGCCAGATCGTGGTGCCACCCTGGCCGCTGGCGATCAACACGTCTCCCGACGGTGCGAACGTCACCTGCTCGACATAGCTGCTGTCGGTGGCGGCTTCCAGCGTGGCAATGAGCCCCGCGGTGGAGGCATCGAAGATACGGACGAAGCCGTCGCGAGACGCCGTCGCCACCAATTTGCCGTCTGTGCTGAAGGTGATCGACGTCACGGAGCCGGCATGCCCCGGGAGGTCCCGGTAAGAGCCGGGCCGAGTCAGATCCCATAGCCGTGCCGTTGTGTCATAGGATGCTGAGGCCAGGACGGGCGCCACCGGATTGAAGGCCAGCGACATTACGGCACGGCCATGGCCAGTGAGGACGGCATTGGCTTTTCCCGCCTTCCTGTTCCAGACGACGATAGTGGTCGAATCCACATCTTTCTGGCCGGAGTCATGCGTGGCGAATGCGAATAGCGATGCGTCCTTAGACGCCGTGATCAGGTTGACGGGCTGGTCGTCCTTCGCGACCGCGATCTCGTCCACCGAGTGTCCATCCAGCGTCACGGTCCGGATGACACCTCTCTGCGAACCCGTGGTCAACGTCCTGCCGTCAGCGGAGAACAGCAAGCCTTCGCCCCTGGCATAATCGCCGCTGATCGTGTCGATGAGGCGCCGGCTGGTGAGGTCGAAGAGCCGGATGCTCTGGTCCAGCCCCTTTATCGCGACACGCGCCGCTTTTGGTGAAAACGCGACATCTGGCGTGAAGGAATAGTCGCCCGGCATGCGATCTGGAGGACGAATGGTCCAAGTCTCCGCGCCGTCGCCGATCGTGTAGTTGCGAATGACGCCCTGATCGCTGCCGATGGCGAGCCGTTTGCCTGCAGGATCGAAGGCAACGCTCGTTATATGCGCCTTGAGCGTGCGATACGGGTTGATATGGGCAATCACCGTCCCATTGATCACGTCGATAATGCTGACGCCGCCGTACATCGCCAGAGCGACCAGCTGGCCGTCCGGGCTAAAGGTCATGCTGTTGACCTCTCCGGGAATAGTGATGGCATGCACCGGTTGCACCGGCTTGTCTACCGACCAGATCACTAGAATATTCTGGCCCGCCGCGGCAAACAGCCTGCCATTGGGACTGAATGCGATATGGGAAAGCCGATTGATCTGGGGCGCGAGCGGCAAGGCCTCCGGCGTTCCGTAATAGGTCTCTTTGTAGAAGCGGATTTGGCCGGAGCTGTTGGCCACGGCGAGTTGTGTCCCATCAGGAGAGTAGGTTACGCCGACGGGAGAGACGCCCGTGAGAGGCACGACGCCGTCAGGCTCGCCATCCAGCCGATAGAAGACGACCATATCGCCTTGGGCGACGGCAAGGCGTCCGTCATTGCTATCCAGGCTGGCGCACTGTTTGGTATATCCCCGGGCCGGTCGCTCGATGCTGATTCCGGCTGTCATGTCCCACAGCTTGAGGCCTCCACTAAATGTGCATCCGACAATCCACCGTCCAGTGGGGTCGAATTCGATGCTGCTTAACCCACCGGAAGTGTCGTCGATGACACTCACTTCTTGCCCGGTGTCGGCGTCGTGAAACCTGAGATCGCCCCCGAGCCCAGCACTCACCAGCCTCTTGCCGTCCGGGGAGAAGGCGAGGCTGCTTGCGGACGTGTCGTGCCCGCCCAGCCATTCCAGCTTTTCGAGCGAGGCAACGTCGTACGCATTGAGGCGTTCGCCGATTGCGAACAGCCGCTTCGAGTCGGTCGAGAACGCGGCCGACCACACCGCGCCGACACCATGACGCCTAGCCTCGACTTTCCGGAGCCGTTGCGAGCCGATATCCCAGATCTCGCTGCCGCTCCGCGTTGCAATCGCCAGCATGGTGCCGTCAGGCGAAAAGGTTAGCGCGCTTTGACCCGGATATCCGGGGCTGTCAAAGAGTTCTCCCAGGAAGGCGGATGTTTCCAGCGACCAGACCCGCACGCATTTGCAGGGCAATGGCTCTCCGGTATGGCTTACATAGCGCTCGTCCGTGCCCCACTCGGCCACACGCTTTCCCTCGGTATCGACCGCCATCGATGTGATCGCCAGCTTGTCGGCCTTGAACGCCGAGAGATCAGTGCCGTTTTCCGGACTTATCCTGCGGATGAAGCCCTTGGTGTCTCCAGCTATGATCTCAGGTCCGTCGGGCCGTATGACCGCGGCGGAGACGCTGTTGCCCGGAATGGGGGTGGTCGCGAGTGTTCCATTGACCTCCCTGCGCGCCAGCTGGTTGTCGCTGCTGATGCTCCAGAGACGGCCCTTCCGGTCGAAGCCTAGGGCAACGACGCGTGCCGGTCGCGGCGCATAAGTCTCGATCGACGATCCGTCGAGCATATCCCAGACATGGATAGATCCTTCGACATCCGCGCTGGCAAGGCGCTTGCCATCTGACGACAGTGCAAGCGCTACGACCAGGGCGCGGTGTCCGCCAAGCTCAATGCGCTCCGAGCCGTCGGCGATGCTCAGCACTCGGATGGTGTAATCGCCCTGCGCGGCGACCACTTCCTTGCCGTCCGGAACAGTCAGTATTGCGTTGCCGCCCATGCGGGACGGCGCGTCCCAGAGATGGGAAATGCCCTGGGCCCTTATCCGGAGCAGGGACTCTCGAACCTGGGCACGGTCCTTGGCGGCGATCGAGGCCGCATATCCCGATTCCGCATCCAGCACTTCCTTCTGGGCGGACCAGTTGTCGGCGAGACGCGCAATCGACTGCGCCTCGTTATTGACGGCCGCTTCGCGCTCGCGGGCCGCAGCCGCACGGTTGATCAGGGCCCAGACAGCCAGGCCGGACACGATGACAGTCGCCACCATGGCGCCGAAAGCGATGCGGCGGATATTCGCCATCTGCCTTTCTTGATCGCGGTTTTGAAGCGCGTCGAAGCCGACGCCGAGCATGCCCGCAACAAGCCGCAGCAGCGCTATGCGCCGCACACGCCGCAGGCTCACGTCCGTCACTGGCCTGAGATCCGCCGCCAAAGGCTCCTCCCGGCGGCCTAATGCCCGTTCGACCTCGTCGGGCCTCGTGCTGATCGTGCGCAGCGCAGACGGAAATGACTCGGCCGGCTCTCCTTCGAGAAGCACGGCGAAGATCCTGTCGCGCCGACCTAGCCGGATGAATTCCAAGATCTCATCATTGATCCAGGGTCGATCGGCAGCCTCTGGCGAGCACAGCACGACGAGGTTCCTGCTCTTCTTGAGCTCGGCGACAATGACGTCCCACAGATGGGGCGTCGCCGCAAGATCCGCGCTGGCGAGGAATACCTTGCCGAGGCGCCGCGGCACCTTGAGCTGCTTTGCTAGATCTGCCGGTACGGAATATGTTTCGAGCGCCGTCAAGAGCCATTCGGCCTGGACGGTGTCGTTTGCGTGGTGATGGTAACTAATGAAGGCGTAGTTCTCAGCGGCGCTGACGGGCTCGGCGTTCAGCGGCCACCCGAGTGCAGCCAGCAGCCTGCGGAACCAACCCCGTTTTGTTGCCTGATCCTCCGTATGCATGTGCGGTTTTCCGACCGTTCTTCATGGCGGGCGCGATGATAGTCGAAGACGAGGCCGTGTGCAATTTTGGCGCGCAAAGGTGGAGAGCTTACGTGCGTGTCGAAGAGTCCCTTTCTAAAGGCACCGTGGCCGCAACCGGAACAGTTCCGCTCCAAGGGGTTCGTGCGGCGTATGACGTTCGCAACGTCAGAGGGGCCAACAACCTCCGGCCGGGCACACCGCTGCCACCGGAGCGCGTCGGCCCAGTTCTGGAATGAAGATTTCGCTAAGTGAAGCGATCAATATTTTCCGCAACGACCTCGCGAAGCTCGAGCGTGATATCACCCGAGAGGTGAAGGTTACACTATCACAAAATCAGTTTGACGAGCTTGTCGCGCGACCCGAGCGCGAGACGGCGATGTTTCGCAATGCTGACTACAGCAACCCCATCATAAGGTTTCTCGAAAGCAAGAATGGGCGTGAGGAGCATTTCACCAGTGCGCAGGTCGAGGCGCTATTCAGTGGTGGTTAGGCAAAAAGATCTGCAATGGCGAGCTCTTCGCGAACCTCTTTTGGAGATTTGAGCGGCGCGACCATTGCCTGCCTACGCGTACGCTCACCAGACATAGGTCTCGATCCGCGAATGACACCCGACGAAGGAAGTTGCCACTTGGGAGGAAAGAACAGGTCGATATTTCGCTCCGACCCTGAGTATTTCGCTTTGATCCGGCTGCGCGCGCTGGTCAGTTGGGGAACCGCCTCGCGGCAATATTTGTCGAGTTCGCAGAATAGGCCCTGGCAATCGATACCATGCAGCCTGCGGCCGAACAAACCTCGAAAGGGCAGGCCTAGCCGTCGGAATTCCTCGTCCTGCCGATCTACCATCCAGAGGATGGTGTCCGCCGGCGAGTAATCCCCAAGATTGGTGAAGGCCTTCTTCAGTCCACGCAGCGCGCCTGGGCCGGCTTGAGTATAGTCGTCCTCGCTGAAGTCGAGCAGTTCGGAGTAATTGAGGTCGATTGCAGTCTGATAGGCCATGAACGGTCCCATCAGCGGAAAGCCCTGCAACAATTCCACGACGGCTTCCAGTGACGGCGCCTGTAGTACCCGCTCGGCACAGGCGTGATCGAGGAACATGTGCTTGAAGAGCGCAACGTGGTTGCGGTGCTTCTCGTCGAAACCGAACGCCTTGTTGGCACAAAGGATAAATGCACCGGTGTAGAGCCCGCCGTTCTGCGCCTTGACTCGATCGAGAGCCCGCTCGAATTCGCCTGAGCGCAGATGATCGAGACGTGGTGACCCTCCGAGTTCGGAGGTTACCGATTCCCACGTGGCAATGTTGCTGAAGGTGCGGAAGGCGGTAATCTGGAACACTCGATCGCGGGCGGTGGTTTCGGCGTCCTGTCCGTACGCCACGTCCTTGATCATGAATTGAGACACGCGGTCAGCCGCCCGAAAAACGTTGCAGAACTTATAAACCTGCAGAATTGGGTCGGACGTCCAAGGCTGGCTCTGTCCGGCCAGTCGCGCCTCGAAGGCCGATTGTCGCCGTGATGCGAACGTCCAGTACAGCTCATAAACTCCGTTGCGTAGCTGGGGCGGACTGCGTCGGCTGAAGTGGGTCGGGGTAGGGTTCATAGCTGCCTCAAGAATACACCGGTGCCATGCAGGTTGAAGTATCGTGTGTCGGCTGCGAGTTGTTTTGCGGCTATTCTCTCACCAATAGTGTCGATGTGGCGCTCGTGTCCCGTCCAATGATCGAAAATAATCGCGCCCCCGGTTTGGGTCCGATCAGCTATGACACGAATGATCGCCTCTGCCGACGTGAAATTGTCGGTATCCACGAAAGAAAGCACTAGGTGTGTGGTCCCGGAATGAGATGGTGCGGATTGATTTTGAAGATTGACGGGTCCCTTGTCCAGGCGTTGCAGATTGCTTGATAGGGCGTTCGCCATCGGAGCGCCTTGAGGTGTTTGGCG
>NZ_JACUZZ010000060.1:0-10127 GCF_014851595.1 Rhizobium sp. RHZ01 | reverse complement strand
GGAGCAGCCCGGTAGCTCGTCAGGCTCATAACCTGAAGGCCGCAGGTTCAAATCCTGCCCCCGCAACCAACAAAACCTGAATATTTGCCAGTCAAGTCGCCTCACAGAAAGCTCCTCCGCATAGGCGTCGAGGAGCTTTTTTTTGGACTCCGTGTCGATTTCTCAAGCCGCCAGGTTCGCCCAAATTCGCATGTGTTTCAGCAGCGACACAACGCCCAGCCGAAGCCCAACACGAAGCTTTGCCGCTGACTGCGGAGCCGGAATACAAGTTCCACCTTCGATCGAGGATTAGAGTTCGCCTCAACAGTAACCGTCAGGCTGGGGCAAGATTGCACCGCGATAAGTCATGCCGATTAAGTGTGAGGGTCTTGCTGGCATGATCAAGGTGGCTTTATGCGGCGTAGGTTACTGGGGGCGCAACCTGCTACGTGTCCTTTCCAGCAATCCTGGGATTCAGTTAGCCGCAATTGTTGACACGCGGCTGGAGGTTCGAGAACGACTGGCGCAATCGTTCCCGAGCGCCGCGATTTACGAAGACGCTTCGTCTGTCATTCTCGATCCAAATATTGATGCAATGGTCATCGCAACGCCGGTGTCCTCGCACTACTCGCTTGCTAAGGCCGGTTTGGACGCCGGCAAGCATGTGATGATCGAGAAGCCCATGTGCGGTTCAAGTGAAGAGGCGGAGGACCTGGTCGCGCGGGCCAAAGCCTATGGCTTAACTCTGATGGTTGATCACACCTTCCTCTTCCATCCTGCCGTTCGAAAGCTCCGAGATCTCGTTGCAAGCGGCACGCTCGGGCATATTTCCTATTTTGACTCCCAGCGCGTCAATTTGGGCCTTTTTCAACCGGACGTAAATGTGCTCTGGGATCTCGCTCCTCACGACCTATCGATCCTGGACTATCTGTTTGCGGCAGAGCCGGTTTCAGTGGAGGCCAGCGGGTATTGTCACGTCAACGACAAATCGCCCGATATCGCCTACATCACCTTGCATTACGAGAACTCTATGGTCGCGCACCTCAATCTGAGTTGGATGTCGCCGGTAAAAATGCGACGGATTGCTCTTGGGGGCAGCAAGCAAATGGCTGTCTGGGATGATTTGAACCGCGATGAGCCGGTCAAGATCTATGATTCCGGCATCACTATCCATTCCAATCAGGATCGCGAGATCAATCTTCCGAATTACAGAATCGGCGCGGTGACATCCCCGCGCATTTCCGGCCCCGAGCCGCTTACAGAAGTGGTTGAACACCTCCGTCGCTCCATCCTCGGGCAGGAGCGTTGCCAAACTGATGGTGATTTCGGACTGAGGATTGTCAGAACGCTGGAGCGGGCGCAGTCGGCACTGGAGCGCAGCTTGCAGCAGGTCGCATGCAGTAAGCGCAACACATTCAATATCATCGCGGCAGAGTGAGACGATGGAACAAAAGGTTAAACAATCGAACGCCTCAGATTTCCTAAGAGGGAAGCGCATTTTAGTAACCGGAGGCGCCGGCTTCATCGGCTCGCACATTGTCGATCAACTCATGGGCCACGAGGTTCAGGCCGTTGTGGCTGTCGATAATATGGTGCGTGGGAGGTCTGAGAATCTCTCTTCCGTTGCCGCCGACCCGCGCTTGCGGCTTGTAAACGGCGATATTCGTGACAATGCGCTCATGGACGAGCTGGTGCGAGACGCCGATATCGTATTCCATCAGGCCGCTTTGAGGATTACACATTGTGCCGCCGAACCCGCCGAGGCCTTTGAGGTTATGGGCCGCGCCACATTCGATCTTCTGCAGCTCTGCGTGAAACACAAAATTCAGAAGATCATCGCTGCGTCGTCCGCTTCAATCTATGGCTATGCTCCAGAATTTCCGACCACGGAGGCCGCAGCACCCTACGCCGATCGAACATTGTACGGCGGCCTGAAGCTCTTCAACGAAAAGCTGCTCCGATCATTCAACGATATGTACGGCCTTAACTACTGTGCGCTTCGTTACTTCAATGTCTATGGCACGCGCATGGATATCCACGGCCGCTACACGGAAGTCTTGATCCGGTGGATGGAGAGAATTGCTGCCAATCAACCTCCGATCATCTTTGGTGACGGCTTGCAAACCATGGATTTCGTGGAGGTTCGTGACGTCGCGTCTTCGAATATCGCGGCGGCTCTCTCTTCTGCTTCGGACGAAGTCTACAATGTCGCGTCAGGGGCCGAAGTTTCTCTAAAAGAATTGGCGCAGACGCTGCTCAAGATCATGGGACGGGAAAATCTCGGAATCCACCATGAACCTGCTCGCAACGTTAACCCAGTCGAGCGGCGGTTGGCCGATCCGTCAAAGGCGCGGGCGCAACTTGGTTTCCAAGTTTCGATCGGGCTGGAAGATGGATTGCGCGATCTGGTGCGATGGTGGCGGGATGAATGTGTCTCCGTGCTGGAGACGGCCAAGTGATCCCCCTTATGCGCCCAACGGTGGGTCCAGAAGAAGCAGACGCACTCGCTTCCGTCATCGCTTCCGGCTGGTTGACCCAGGGACCACAGGTTCTTGGGTTCGAGACGGAGTTCGCTGCAATGACCGGTGCCTCATATGCATGCGCGGTTTCCAACTGTACGACAGCGCTTCATTTGGCACTGGTGGCTGTCGGTGTTGGACCGGGTGACGAGGTGATCACGGTCAGTCACAGCTTCATTGCGACAGCGAATGCCATCCATATGTGTGGTGCCGAGCCGGTCTTCGCCGACATCGGTGCAGGTAGCTACAACATGGATCCGACCAGTATTGAGGTGCTGATATCGTCGCGGACTAAAGCCGTGTTGTGTGTGGACCAAATTGGTATGCCGTGCGACTTGCAGGCGATTTGCGCGGTCGCTCATGCGTATGGGCTGGCAGTGGTGGAAGACGCCGCCTGCGCCAGCGGATCGATGATCCTGGTCGATGACCAATGGCACCGGATCGGTGGCGTGCTCTCCGACGTGGCATGCTTCTCATTTCATCCCCGCAAGGTTCTTACGACGGGTGAGGGCGGAATGATCACCACGAACAACCCTGAAATAGACGCGAAGTGCCGCCTTCTGAGGCAACATGGAATGTCTGTCTCCGACCTCGCCCGTCATGCATCCAATCGTGTTGTGATCGAGACCTACACCGAGACGGGTTTCAACTACCGCATGACCGACCTTCAGGCTGCGGTTGGACGAGAGCAGCTAAAGCGTCTCGATGGAATTGTTGCCGAAAGGCGGAAATTGGCGAAGCGTTACGGCGAACTCCTGATGCCCGTCAACGGTATAATCGTACCGCAAGAGCCGAACTGGGCGAAATCTAACTGGCAGAGCTATTCAATTGGGTTGCCTGAAGGTGCAGATCGCGAAGAGGTCATGCAGGAGATGCTCGACCGAAAAATAGCGACCCGACGTGCAGTCATGTCCAGCCACCTTGAGGCGCCCTGGCGCGGGGCTCGGCATGCAGGGCTTTCCCGATCCGAACATGTCAGCGCAGCTCATCTCATACTGCCACTTTTCTCCGGAATGACGGATGCCGAACAAGTCAGCGTGGTGACTGCCTTGTCAGAGATCCTTGCTGAAAAGGAGTGGCCCAATGCCCATCGCTGACAATGTCGTTTTTGAAGATGACGTACTGGTTTTCCATCCAGATCTCGTCAATTTGTATGGCTGCACAATCGGCCGTGGAACACGGATCGGCACCTTCGTGGAAATCCAATCGGATGTCCATGTCGGTGCAAAATGCAAGATCCAGTCCCATAGCTTCATCTGCTCTGGTGTCATCATTGAGGACGAGGTGTTCGTGGGCCATGGCGTCATGTTCACAAACGATCGTTATCCGGCTGCGACAAACGCTGACGGTGCATTGCAGGGCTCGGAAGATTGGGTCTGCCTTCCCACCCGTATCTGCTCCGGCGCATCGATCGGAAGTAATGCCACGATTCTACCGGACATTGTAATTGGACGAAGGGCTATGGTAGCAGCGGGGGCGGTGGTGACCAAAGACGTTCCCGAATATGCCATCGTCGCGGGCAATCCAGCACGTGTGATAGGGTCTACTCGCGACATGTCGGAGAGTGGGCGATGAGTTCACAGACAACGGTACCTTTCGTCGATCTCTCTATCCAATGGGAGCAGATTCGCCATAATGTCATGCCGGAGATCGAACGGCTGTTCGATGCGAGCGCTTTTTGCCTGGGGCCATGGGTTGACGAATTCGAAAAGGCCATCGCCTCCTATCTTGAAGTCGATCACGCCATTGCCGTCAGCAGTGGCAGTGCTGCCCTGCATCTGGCGGTCATTGCAGCGGGCATAGGCCCGAGAGACAAGGTTCTGGTACCGGCCCATAGCTTTATCGGCACCTTGTGGGGGGTGATCTATCAGGGTGCTGTTCCGGTTTTTTGTGATGTGGAACGTGCTACGGGTACGATCGACTTTGCGGATGCGGAAAGGCGTCTGGATGGCGATGTGAAAGCAGTCATTCCGGTTCATCTTTACGGTCAGCCCGCAAATATGAAGGCAGCGCTGGAGTTTTCCGAGCGTCACGGACTGACAATGATAGAAGATGTGGCCCAAGCAATCGGCGCTCGTTACAACGGTCGACCGCTCGGATCGATGGGGTCAATGGGCTGTTTCAGTTTCTACCCGGGCAAGAATCTCGGTGCAGCGGGTGAAGGCGGCCTCATCGTCACGCAAGACGCCGACCTCGCTCAGCGGCTGAGGGCACTGAGAAATCACGGGCAGACGCAGCGTTATCTCCACGAACAGATCGGCTATAACTACCGCATGGATGGCCTGCAAGCGTTGGTCTTGAACAGCAAGCTAAGGCATCTTGATGATTGGACTGATCAGCGGAAGCGGGCCGCAGAACGGTATAGGGAGGGCTTGAAAGGCACGCCCCTTACGCTCCCTGATGTCGTGCATGGCGATCATGTTTACCATCTCTACGTCGTACGCACGGATCGGCGCGACGACCTACGGTCGCACCTTGATTCAAGAAGTATTCAGACCGGATTGCACTACCCCATTCCATTGCATCGGCAGCCTTGCTTGGCGCAAGTCGAAAGCGCCCAAAGTGAATTTCTTGCAACGGAAGAATTTGCCGGCCAGGGGCTGTCTTTGCCCATGTTCGCTGGCATAACCGCGGCGCAGCAGCAACAAGTCGTCGATGCAATTTGCTCATTTTTCGAAAAGGGTGAGAGATGACGGTGGCAACACAGCGCAGACGCGTTCTATGCGTGTTGCCGCAGCTCAATACGACCACAGCTCCAGTTCTCACAAATGTGGTCGACGAGTGGATTTACGCGCTTGCTCACCACTGCGAGGTTAGTGTTGTCGACCGCGATTTCGATTTCAAAGCCGTCTGCGATGAGCTGCAGCCCGATTTCGTCATATTTTCGGCAGTGCATTCCGGCAGACCACTACGGCTTAGCATCACAAACATTCATACCTACCCAGAGATACCGCGGGCGCTGTACTTCAATTGCGATCCACACGACCCGATGCGGCCACTCACGTTGAGCGCTCTCACTGAATACGGCATTGACACGATCTTCTGCTTCGGGTTGGAACATCTGCAGCATATGCCGGAGCTCTCGCAATTTGCCTGTTTCGTCATTCCGAAATTTGTCGATCCCGAGATATTCCATGACTATAACTTGGAAAAGATCATCCCCGTCAACATAATGAGTGGGCATCTATTCCCGAGTTTCTACCCGTGGCGGGCAAAGCTGACCCACGAGATTCAACACTTCTTTCCAACGCTAATTTATACTCATCCGGGCTATAGGCTACAGGACCGCAGGCCATTTGAGGTTCGTGACGCTAGATACGCTCAGCTAATTTCTCAAAGCTACTTTTCGGCTGCCGACACGACGCGACTGGACTACGTCGTTCGCAAGCACCTTGAGATACCAGCTTGCGGTACGGTTCTTCTTGCTCCTGACTCCGATCGTCTGAAAGAATACGGCTTTGTGGACATGCAAAACTGCATCATGGGCAGCGGAAAGGAGCTCTACCAAAAGATCAACGAGGTCAGCAAAGACCTCGATCTTTATTCCGACATCCGTAAAAAGGGTTATGAACTCGTCCACAGCCGCTATACGCGTCAGGCGTGGACTTATATTGCAGATTGGTACGAGTGCCGCCGCGCCGTTCGTTCAGGCGAAGTTGTCAGACAAATCAATTGGTTCGGCAAATTTGAGATCGTTCCAATGCAATCCCCTTCCGTAGTTTTCGTGAACGCGGCCGTTCCGGACAGCCCGATGTCCGCAGTGCTTCGTTCGGCCAGATCGGCAATTCTGGAGGGAGGAGATTTCAAGGAGGTCGCGCAGACCCTGAGAGAGCTAAGTACTTGGATTAGCCATATCGCCGAGCCATGGGTTCTGCTCGGCATTATCTCGCTGCTCGAGGGAGATGCAGGAGAGGCCGCCATTCTACTTAGTCGTCGTAGCAATCTCCAGGGCACATCGTCGCCGGCCTTGGCGCAGATGGATCCGGTCGAGATCGCTTGGCTTCTCCTCCTGAGTGATATCATTGGCGACAAGGATTTGAGGGTTTTCCTGCTTGAACAAGCCAAGACCGTCCCTCACGTTTCCATTAGGCGAACCAAATGGTTGATCGAGACAAACGAGCTTACGGATCCATCCAACGACGACTCGTTTGACGGACCGTTGCCTGGGGACTGCCTCTCGACTGCTTGGATTGGAAATGAGGACTTTGATAGTTGGCTTGATTTAATGGCGCGATTGTTCCGCGCAAATAGTCGCCACGATCGCGCACTCGATATCGAAGGTCTTCTTGCCATGCGTGTGAAATCGGTGGGGCGGACGACTACCGAAGCTGCAACGGTCTAGTCTTGGGCAAGAGCGATAGGTGGTGGAATATCACACGTGCGAGGCTACCGCGTCTTTGGCCCATTGTGGTGAGTTTATCTCAACGGTCAAAGTAGATAGAGCAAGTTCACTCATGATTGAAACATTGAGAGCACTTCAAAAAACGCTGCAACTCAAGAAGCTCGCGCAATTCCAGCGGCGCGTGTCCTTCGGCGATTTGATAACTGATCGTTGGGAAAATGCGCGTGAATATGGATTTGGTGAGGGTACATCCTGTTATGACAGTGCCCTCGTTATGGGAGAGGTCCGTGTCGGTTGCCATACCTGGATTGGTCCTGGAACGGTATTGGATGGGACTGGCGGGCTTTCGATCGGTGACCACTGCTCAATCTCCACTGGTGTTCAGATCTATTCACATGACACTGTGCAAAGAAGCTTAACACTGGGAAAAGCGCCGATCGAATATTCTCCAACCAAGATTGGCAGCGGCGTCTACATCGGTCCCAACAGCGTTATTTCTCGTGGCGTGACGATTGGAGATGGTGCGGTGGTTGGCGCGATGTCTTTTGTTAATCACGATGTTCCAGCTGGAAGTAAAGTCTGGGGCTGTCCTGCTAGAATCCAGACGTAGTATTGGCGTTGGACTTTGATCTGAACCCCGTGATGCAGCCACCGGCCCGCGCTAGCCTTTTGACACGCTGAGCGGCAAACACCGCGTCCCTAAACTATTTGGCGGTCGGCCGTATCAATGCATGGGATGATGGAGAGCCGTTTGTGTCATCGCTGATACTGTCGTCAAGCAACCGAAGAAAGAGAAATCGAACTGGCTACAGGTGCCGGACCGCTGCTTCTATATTTGCTCACTCGTCTGCATCGCCCAAAGAAAAAGTGCTCGACGTCCGCGGTGACCGCGCTTGGCGCAAAGCTGAAATTGTTGCCGCGAGGGTCGGCTTGAGGCCGAGACTTTACAAGTCTCCGTCCCATCAGGCCCTGCAACCGATACCTTCCCAGATACCCGAAACAATCGCAGCCAGATATCCCCGGCGGGCCAGAACCTCCGCGGCGACGGCCTTGCTAGAGCAGGGGCAAGCGAGTCGTAAAAGGCAATCTGCGCTTCCGAAAAGTCGATGCCGCCTCCATGGGACTTTCCCTTCTCTCCCTTGCAGGAACCAGAAGTCGAAAATTCCCGCTCCGACGGCTCAGCATGACAGGTTACGTCAGAATCGAAAATCGATTCCGATTTTAGAGGCCTTGCTCCGGGCATTTCACCCGCCCGAGTTGCCAGAGCTATTGACCAGCACGCGAGAAAAAGTATTCCTTTTGTCGACAAGAGGATACCGGCATGACTGATACCGACACGAAGTCCACTCCCGAACGCAAGCGAGGCTCCGGCGTCAAGATGGTTTACGACCTCTTGCGCGATGAGATCCTGGACCTGGTTTTACCGCCCGGCAGTCCGATCGATGAGGTGCAACTGGCCGAGCGTTTCAAGATGTCGCGCACGCCGATCCGCGAGGCGCTGGTGAGGTTGGCCGGCGAGGGCCTGATCGACACGCTGCCCAATCGCTCGACCATGGTATCGAATATCGATTTCCTCAATATGCATACCTTCTTCGATGCGCTGGTGCTGATGTATCGCGTGACCACCCGTCTGGCCGCCCAGTATCATCGCCTCGATGATCTGCAGGTGATCCGCGCGCATCAGGCCGACTTCGCCGCGGCGGTCGCGGCCCAGGACGCCCTGGCGATGATTGCCACCAACGCTGCCTTCCATTCAGCCATCGCCGAGGCAGGCCGCAACGCCTACTTCTCCGGTCTCTTCAATCGTCTCCTCGATGAGGGGCGACGCATCTTGCGGCTCTATTACCAGTCCTATGAAGACCGCTTGCCGCAACGTTTCGTCGACGAGCACGAAGACATTATCGCTGTCATCGCCGCGCGCGACAGCGAGGCCGCCGACCGCTTGGCGACGATCCATGCCGAGCAGATCGTGCAGCAAATACAGAAGCTTTTCGCGCGCGGCGGAAAACTGGATATCGCCCTCTGATCTGCTGCATAATTTTTGTCGACAAATAATATGCAAGTGATATAACCGCCGTCGAAGACACGGGGACCGGTGCCGGTGGAGGCGCGCGGCGATCCCTGCCCGTCCCGCCAGGCAATAGGAGTTTCGCAATGAAGGCCAAGATTTTCTCCGGTGTAATTCCGGCCCTGATGACCCCCTGCAAGGAAGACCGTACCCCCGACTACGACGCACTCGTCCGCAAGGGCCTGGAGTTGATCGCGCAGGGCATGTCGGCTGTCGTCTATTGCGGTTCCATGGGGGATTGGCCACTGCTGAGCGATGCACAGCGCATGGAAGGCGTGGAGCGTCTCGTGAAGGCTGGCATTCCGGTCATCGTAGGCACCGGCGCCGTCAACAGCGCCTCGGCTGTCGCGCATGCGGCCCATGCCCAGAAGGTCGGGGCACAGGGTCTGATGGTCATCCCGCGCGTCCTGTCGCGTGGTTCGGTAATCGCGGCCCAGAAGGCGCACTTCAAGGCAATCCTCTCGGCTGCCCCCGATCTTCCTGCTGTCATCTACAACAGCCCTTACTACGGCTTCGCCACGCGCGCGGACCTGTTCCTCGCACTGCGAGCCGAGCATCCGAACCTCGTCGGCTTCAAGGAATTCGGTGGCGCTGCAGACATGCGCTATGCAGCAGAGAATATCACCAGCCGCGATGATGGCGTTTCGCTGATGATCGGCGTCGACACGGCCGTCTTCCATGGCTTCGTCAATTGCGGTGCGACCGGAGCGATCACCGGCATCGGCAACGTGCTGCCGAAGGAAGTGCTGCACCTCTGCAACCTCGCCCAGGCCGCTGCTGCCGGCGACGCAGATGCCCGCCAGCGCGCGCTGGAGCTCGAGCAGGCACTGGCCGTCCTCTCGTCGTTCGACGAAGGCCCGGACCTCGTGCTGTTCTTCAAGCACATGATGGTATTGAAGGGCGACAAGGAATACACCCTCCATTTCTACGAAACCGACGCCCTGACCGATAGCCAGCGCGGTTACGTCGAAACTCAGTTCAAGCTCTTCAACACCTGGTACGCCGAATGGAGCAAGCTCCCGGGTGCCGTTGAGAAATACAAGGCCTGATTTTCAAAGGCTCTCAAATCGAAAGGCCCTCCGATTGGAGGGCCTCAGATTGCTGACAAACCCCTGGCACCGTCTGGGGGTTTGTGATTCATGGGGACATGTTGAAGAAACCTGCCCCCACCCAGACGGCTCTTGAGATGGTGACGCTCGACAGTCTGGTGCCGAAGGAT